>CAZAIR010000094.1:0-10045 GCA_964485225.1 uncultured Burkholderiaceae bacterium | reverse complement strand
CGGATCGCGTTGATCTGCTCTTCGGTGGCCGCCAGGCCGCCGAGGATTTCAGCGGGATCGCCGCCGAAAAACTTGAACAGGAAGAACACCAGCAGCACGACGCCCAACAAGGTTGGGATCATTTGCCACAGGCGCCGGATCAGATAAGCCGCCATCGGTCGGCCCCCTCTTCATCAAACACCAATAAGGCAAACCCCGCCGGGAGGCGGGGTTCGGACGCGGGACCCTGTGGGGTCCGACGGGCGCGAAGTCTAGGCGAGAAGGCAGGCTTCGCGGAGCGGGTAAGCCTCAGGTGCTTGGGGGTATCGGAACAGACCGATTGAAGCGAAGAAGTCGAGGCACCGGGGTCAATCCGGGTATGCCCGCAGTTGGATGTCGGTGGCGGTCTGCGGTCGGGCAAAGCAGGTCCCTCACCATGTCCGTGCGGCCGCAGGGTTTTCCGGTTTGGGCGGCTTGGGCGGCGTCCCTACACTTTCGGCCTCTTTCGTCAGCGCCGGGCCCACAAGGCAGCGGCGCTGTATTGTTTTGGCCGGGGGTGATCGGGTGAACAAGCTGTTGTGGGGCGCAGCGCTGCTGCTGGGTTTGGGGATGGGCGTGGAGGTGCAGGCGCAAGAAGCGACCCCGCCCAAGGTCCTGAAATACGCGTTCCGTGCAGCCGAAACCGGTTTCGACCCGGCACAGGTGTCCGACACCTACTCCAACATCATCAACACCGCCATCTTTGATGCGCCGCTGCGCTGGTCCTACCTGGCGCGGCCCTACCGCATGGAGCCGGCCGGCTGCGAGATGCCCGAGATCTCGGCCGACTTCAAGACCATCACCTTCAAGGTGCGGCCCGGCATCTTCTTTGCCGATGACCCGGCCTTCAAAGGCGCCAAGCGCGAGTTGGTGGCGGCCGATTACGTCTACAGCATCAAGCGCCATTACGACCCGGCCACCAAGAGCCCCAACCTGTACATCTTCGAGAGCGCACAGCTGCTGGGCCTGAGCGAGCTGCGGCAGAAGGCCTTGAAGAACAAGACGCCGTTCGATTACGACACGCCCGTGGAGGGCGTGAAGGCGCTGGACAAGTACACCTGGCAGATCCGCCTGGGTAAGCCCGATCCGCGCTTCGTCGAGAACCTGACCAACCCGCTGGCCGCTGCGCTGGCGCGCGAGGTGGTGGAGATGTACGGCGACAAGATCCCGCAGCACCCGGTGGGCACCAACGCCTTCATGCTCAAGCGCGATGAATGGCGCCGCTCCAGCCGCATCGTGCTGGTGAAGAACCCGAACTTCCGCGACGAGCGCTATGCCGAGGAGGCGCCGGCCGACCGGCCCGACTTGCAGGCCGTGGCGGCGCAGTTCAAGGGCCGCAAGCTGCCGATGATCGACCGCGTTGAGATCGCCATCATCGAAGAGGCGCAGCCGCGCTGGCTGAGCTTCCTGAGCCGCGAGGCGGACCTGATCCAAGAACTGCCGGGCGAGTTTGCGCCGGTGGCCATCCCGCACGGCAAGCTGGCGCCCAACTTGGCGGCACGCGGCATCCGCAAGGTGCCCTATGTGAACCCCGACATCAACCACGTGTTCTTCAACATGACGGACCCGATGGTGGGCGGCTACTCGGTCGAGCAAGTGGCGCTGCGCCGGGCCATTTCGCTGGCCTACAACACCGACCAGGAAATCCGGCTGGTGCGTCGCGGTCAGATGATCCCGGCGCAAGGCTTGATGCCCCCCGGCACCTGGGGTTACGACCCCACGTTCAAGAGCAGCATGAACGACTACGACCCAGCGCGCGCCAAAGCCTTGCTGGACCTGCACGGCTTCGTCGACAAAGACCGCGACGGCTGGCGCGACCGCCCTGATGGCGGTGAGCTGAAGCTGGTCATCCACGCCCAAACCAACTCGGAAGAACGCGCCCGCGCCGAGATCTGGCAAAAGAGCATGGCCGCCGTGGGCATCAAGGTCGAATACAAGTTCGGCAAGTTCCCCGAGAACCTCAAGGCCAGCCGCGCCGGCAAGCTCATGATGTGGGGCGTGGCCTGGGTGGCCACAACGCCTGACGCCGGCTACCACCTCGCCATCGCCTACGGCCCCAACGCCGGCCAGGCCAACCACGCGCGCTTTGACCTGCCGGCCTTCAACAAGCTGTTCGAGGCCCAAGCCCTGCTGCCCAACGGCCCCGAGCGCCAGCGCGTGATGAACGACGCGACGCGCCTGGCCGTGGCCTACATGCCCTACAAGGTCAGCGGTCACCGCATCTGGAACGACCTGACGCAGCCTTGGTTGCTGGGCTACGAGCGCAATGTGTTCCGTCGGGACTTCTTCGCTTACGTGGACATCGATACCGACAAGCTGGCGAAGGAAACCCGCTGATGCGCCGCCTGGCCTTGTTGCTGGCAGCGGCTTGCGCACTGGCCGGCGCGCACGCGAGCTCCAACCCTACGCCCGCCGCAGCCGAGCCAGCGCCCAAGGTGCTGCGCTACGCCTTCCGCATCGCCGAGACCGGGTTCGATCCGGCCAAGATCCTCGACCTGTACTCGCGCACCGTCACCGCGCACATCTTTGAAGCCCTGGTGGGCTACGACCACCTGGCCCGCCCGGTGCAACTGCGTCCGCTCACCACGGTGGAGCTGCCCACGCCGAGCGACAACTACACGGTGTGGACGGCCCGCATCAAGCCCGGCATCTACTTCCAGGACGACCCGGCCTTTGGCGGCAAAAAGCGCGAGCTGACCGCCGCCGACTACGCCTACAGCTTCAAGCGCATGGCCGACCCGAAGAACGCCGCGCCGGTCTGGACCACGGTGGAGGGCTGGCACCTCACCGGCCTGAAGGCCGCACGCGAGCAGGCCATGAAGAGCGGTCGCTTCGACTACGACGCACCGCTCGTCGGCTTGCAGGTGCTGGACCGCTACACGCTGCGCTTCCAGCTCGACAAGCCCAGCCCGCGCTTCTTGCAAGAGCTGGCGCTGTCCGACGTGTTCGGCGCGGTGGCGCGCGAGGTGATCGAGGCCGCTGGCGACGACAGCATGGCGCGGCCGGTGGGCACCGGGCCCTTTGTGCTCAAGCAGTGGCGGCGCGGCAGCTTCATCGCGCTGGAGCGCAACCCCGGCTACCGCGAACGCTTCTACGACGCACAGCCGGCCGCCGACGACGCCGAGGGCCAAGCTTTGCTGGCCCGTTTCAAAGGCCGGCGCCTGCCGATGGTCGACCGCGTCGAGATCAGCATCCTGGCCGAAGACCAACCGCGCTGGCTGAGCTTCTTGGGCGGCGAGCACGACTTCCTGGAGCGCGTGCCCGAGCCCTTCATCTCGATCGCCGCGCCCAACAACCAGCTCGCGCCCAACCTGGCCAAGCAAGGCAAGCGGCTGCACCGCACGCTGGGCTCTGACGTGTTCCTGATGTTCTTCAACATGGAGGACCCGGTGGTGGGCGGCCTGGAGCCGCACAAGGTGGCGCTGCGCCGCGCGATCGGGCTGGCAATGGATGTGCCGCGCGAGATCCGTTTGGTGCGCGGCGGCCAGGCCATCCCCGCACAGGGCACGCACCCGCCGCACACCAGCGGCTTTGTGCCGGGCTTCAAGAGCGAGATGAGCGACTTCGACCCGGCCCGCGCGATGGGCTTGCTCGACACCTACGGCTACATCGACCGCGACGGCGACGGTTGCCGCGACGCACCCGGTGGCGGCCCCCTGAAGCTGGCCATGTCGACCACGCCCGAAGGCGTGCAGCGCCAGCTTGACGAGCTGTTCAACAAGGACATGAAGCGCATCGGCCTGTGCATCCCCTTCCTGACCGCCAAGTGGCCGGAGCAGCTCAAGGCCGCACGCGGGGGCAAGCTGCAGATGTGGTCGGTGGCGTATGCCTCGGTGGCGCCGGATGGCGTGTCGGCGGCGCAGCGCTTTTCGAGCGCGCACGCCGGCGGCAACAACATCTCGCGCTTCAGCCTGCCCGAGGCCGACCGCATCGTGGAGCAGCTGCAAGAGATGCCCGACGGCCCCGAGCGCCAGGCGCTGTTCGCGCGCATCCAAAACATCGGCAACGCCTACATGCCCTACAAGTTCAAAGGGCACCGCTTCTTGCTGGACATCGAGGCCCGGCCAATGAGCGGCTACCGCCGCCCACTGTTCTGGGTGAACTGGTGGGAGCACGTAGACATCGACCCCCGCAAAGTGGCCCCATGAAGTTGATTGCAAGCGGCCTGTTGGCCCTGTGTCTGGTGACCCTGTCGGCGCCCAACGCCCAGGCCGCCGACGACAAAAAAGTGCTGCGCTACGCCTTCCGCGTGGCGGAAACCGGCTTCGATCCGGCGCGCATCCAGGACCTGTACTCCCGGATGATCACGCCGCACATCTTCGAGAGCTTGGTCACCTACGACCACCTGGCCCGACCGGCCAAGCTCAAGCCCTTGACGGCCGAAAGCCTGCCCGAGCCCAACGCCGACTTCACGGTCTGGACGGCACGCATCAAGCCCGGCATCTACTTCACCGACGACCCAGCCTTTGGCGGCAAAAAGCGCGAGCTGGTGGCGCAGGACTACGTCTACAGCTTCGCCCGCTACGCCGACCCCGCCATCCCCAGCCCGGGCTGGACGGCGGTCGAAACCTGGGGCATCAAGGGCCTGAAGGAAGCGCGCGAAAAGGCGCAAAGCAGCAAGAAGCCCTTTGACTACGACACGCCGATTGCCGGCTTGGTCGCGCTGGACCGCTACACGATCCGCTTCACGCTCAACAAGCCCAGCCCGCGCTTTTTGCAAGAGCTGGCGCAGGCCGACCTGTACGGTGCGGTGGCGCGCGAAGTGGTCGAAAAGTATGGCGACCAGATCATGGCGCACCCGGTGGGCACCGGGCCTTTTGTGCTCAAGCAATGGCGGCGTGCGTCGCTGATCGTGCTGGAGCGCAACCCCGCTTACCGCGAACGCTTCTACGACGCCGAGCCCAACGCCGACGATGCCGAGGGCCAGGCGATGCTGGCCAAGTTCAAGGGGCGTCGCCTCCCGATGATCGACCGCGTGGAGGTCAGCATCATTGATGAGAACCAGCCGCGCTGGCTGAGCTTCCTCAACGGTCAACACGACTTCATCGAGCGCGTGCCCGAAGACTTCATCAGCCTGGCCGCGCCCAACGGCCAGCTGGCGCCCAACCTGGCCAAGCAGGGCATGCAGCTCTACCGGCTGTTGAACAGCGAAGTCTTCTTCCACATGTTCAACATGGACGACCCCGTGGTGGGCGGCATGGCGCCTGAGAAGGTGGCACTGCGCCGCGCCATCAGCCTCGGCATGGACACCGAAGCCGAGATCCGCTTGGTGCGGCGCGGTCAAGCGGTGCCGGCGCAAAGCACCTACGTGCCCAACACCAGCGCCTACGACCCCACGCTGAAGACCGAGAACAGCGAGTTCAACCCGGCCAAGGCCAAGGGCCTGCTCGACACCTTCGGCTACGTCGACCGCGACGGTGACGGCTGCCGCGACGGCCGCGACGGCAAGCCTTTGGGCCTGGTGATGAACACCTCGCCCGATGCCTTCCAACGCCAACTGGATGAGCGTTTCGAGAAGGACATGCGGCGCATCAACCTCTGCATCCAGTTCAACCCCGCCAAGTGGCCTGAGCAGCTGCGCGCTGCCCGCAGCGGTCACTACCAAATGTGGCCCGTGGCGCAGGCGGCCGACAAGCCCGACAGCCTCTCCAGCTTGGCCCGCCTGCACGGCGCACAAATCGGCAGCAACAACCTCTCGCGCTTCAACCACCCGGAGGTGAACGCGCTGTACGAGCAAGCCGCCGTGATGCCCGACGGGCCCGAGCGCCTGGCGGTGTTCCGTCGCGCCGCGCTCATCAGCACCGCCTACATGCCGATCAAGTTCAAAGGCCACCGCTTCCTGACCGACATCACCCGCGCGCAGATGAGCGGCTACCGCCGGCCGCTGTTTTGGCAGAACTGGTGGGAGTACATCGACATCGACACCTCGAAGGTGCCCCAATGACCGTCAACCGCCGCACTGCGCTGGCCGCCAGCACCCTGCCCGTCTTGGCACCGGGCCTGCAGGCCCAGCCCGCCGCCACACCCAAGAAGGTGTTCCGCATGGCGTTCCAGATTGCCGAAACGGGCTTCGACCCGGCGCGCATCTCGGACATCTACTCGCGCATCGTCACCAGCCATATCTTTGAGGCGCTGTACGGCTACGACCCGCTGGCCCGGCCGGCCCGTTTGGTGCCGCGCATCGCCGTGGCCATGCCCGAGACGAACGCCGATTTCACCCAGTTCACGGTGCGCATCCGGCCCGGCGTTTTCTTCGCTGACGACCCCGCCTTCAAAGGCCGGCGCCGCCCCTTGGTGGCGCAAGATTTTGTGTACAGCCTGCAGCGCTTCGCCGACCCCAAGAACGTGAGCCCGATGTGGCCCGCCTTGGCCGAGCAAGGCATGCTGGGCTTGGCCGAGCAGCGCAAGAAGGCCTTGGACAGCAAGCAGCCCTTTGACTACGACGCGCCACTGGAAGGGCTGCGGGCACTGGATGCGCACACGCTGCAGTTCAAGCTCAAGGCGCCGCGCCCGCGCTTGGTCGAGATCTTGGCGCAGAGCGACCTGTTCGGCGCCGTGGCGCGCGAGGTGGTCGAGGCCTACGGCGACGACATCCCGGCCCACCCCGTGGGCACCGGCCCTTACCGCTTGGTGCAGTGGCGCCGCAGCAGCTTCATCGCGCTGGAGCGCAACCCCGGCTACCGGGAGGTGTTCTACGAGACGGCGGCCACCGACCCCGAGGCCTTGAAGATCGCCGCGCATTTCAAGGGCAAGCGCCTGCCCTTGATCGACCGCGTCGAGATCAGCCCCATCGAAGAGAGCCAGCCGCGCTGGCTGAGCTTCTTGAACAAGGAGCACGACTTCATCGAGCGCGTGCCGCCTGAGTTCGTCAACGTGGCCCTGCCCGGTGGCGTGGTGGCGCCCAACCTGGCCAAGCAAGGCATCCAGCTCTACCGCCTGCCGGCCAGCGACTGCGCCTTCACCTTCTTCAACATGGAGGACCCGCAGATCGGCGGCTTCGAGCCGCACCGCGTGGCCTTGCGCCGCGCCATCAGCCTGGGGCTGGATGTGGGCTCGGAGATCCGCCGTGTGCGCCGCGGGCAGGCCATTCCTGCACAAAGCCTGGTGCTGCCCCACACCACCGGCTACGACCCCGAGTTCAAGAGCGAGAACAGCGAGTACAACCCGGCCAAGGCCAAAGCCCTGCTGGACCTCTACGGCTACCTGGACCGCGACGGTGACGGCTTCCGCGAGCACCCTGACGGCAAGCCCCTGACCATCGAGGTGGCCACCCAGCCCGACGCGCTCAGCCGCCAGTTCGACGAGCTCTGGAACAAGAACATGCGCGCCATCGGCCTGCGCCCCAAGTTCACCAGCGGCAAATGGCCCGAGCAGCTCAAGCAAGCGCGCGCCGGCAAGCTGCAGCTGTGGATGTTGGGCAGCACCTCGGCTTACCCCGACGGCATCGGCATGCTGCAGCGCTTGTACGGCCCGCAAAGCGGCGAGCAAAACTACAGCCGCTTCAAGTACGCCCCGTTTGACCGCCTCTACGAAAAGGCCCAGGTGCTGCCCGATGGACCCGAGCGCCAAGCCCTGTTCAACGAGGCCAAGCGCATCCAGGTGGCCTTCATGCCGATGAAGGTGCACGTGCACCGCATCGTCAACGACATGGCCCACCCCTGGGTCATCGGCTACCGGCGGCAGCTGTTTTGGGTGGATTTGTTCCAGAACCTGGACATCGACCTGGCGCGCTTGGCCCAAGGCTGATCTTGCACCGCACCAAAGGCGGCCCCTACGGGGGCCGCTGGCGTTTCTGGGGCCGGAAATGCTGCGCCGCAACAGCGGGAGGCCCGCACAGATTGTTGCGAAACTACATGAAACTGGGGCTCAAAAGCGCGGGTTTCGCCTCTGATAAGCGCCTGTCAATGTAGGAAAACTACGCGCCCGCTGATTCCGCGCAAAGCGGCCCCGAGAGGCCTGGCACGGACAGCGTCCGTTGCAGTACCCCCTCAATCAGATTGGTTCCAGGAGCTGGTATGTCCCACACGCCTGGCCGCGCCGCGGCCCCCCGTTTCACCCCGTCCCTTCGCCCCGTACTGGCCGCTTTGGCCGCCTTGGGGCTGGCAGCCGCCTCGCTGCCAGCATCGGCCCTCAACCCCCGCGACACCTCCGTCCAAATGTTCCAGTGGAGCTGGAACGACATCGCGACCGAGTGCCAGCAATGGCTGGGCCCCAAGGGCTACGGCGCCGTGCAAATCTCGCCACCGCACGCCTCGAAAGTGGCCGGCGGTTGGTGGGGCGTGTACCAGCCCGTCAACTACGTGACGCTGAACAGCCGCATGGGCACCGAGGCCCAGCTGCGCAACATGGTCACGGCGTGCAAGAACGCCGGCGTGCGCGTGTATGCCGACATCGTGGTCAACCAGATGGCTGACGGCATCGGCACCGCCACCGACGGCAGCGCCTACAACGGCAACACGCTGAGCTACCCCTTCTTCAGCGCCAACGACTTCAACCCCAACTGCACCATCGACGGCAACGACTACAACAGCCCCACCACCGCCGACCGCGTGCGCAACTGCCGCCTGGGCGGCCTGCCCGACCTGGCCACGCAGAACGCTTACGTGCAGGGGCAAATCACCAACTACCTGGTGAAGCTGCTGCAAATGGGCTTTGACGGCTTCCGCATCGACGCCGCCAAGCACATGCCCGCCGGCGCTTTGGCGCAAATCATCAGCGCCGTGAAAGCGCGCCAGCCCAAAACCCTGTCGGGCGAAGACATCTGGGTGACCCAAGAAATCATCCCTGACGGCGCCACCAACCGCGCCGACTACACAGGCATCGGCACCATCAACGAGTTCAAGTACACCTACTTGATGCGCGACGCCTTCCGCAACGCCAACGGCCAAAGCCTCGCCAGCATCCCCAGCGCCATGGGCACCTGGGGCAACTGGGGCGGCACCTGGGGCTTCCTGCCACCCAACCAGGCCACCGTGTTCCTGAACAACTGGGACACCGAGCGCCACAGCGGCGACTCGCTCAACGCCAGCAACTACGTCGCCGGCCAGATCAACGACACCCAAGGCACGGCGCGCTACGACCTGGCCAACGTCTTCATGCTGGCCCAGGGCTACGGCGAAGCACAGGTGCATTCCGGCTACCGCTTCAGCAACAGGGACGCTGATCGGCCCACCGCCAGCCCCTACAACAACGGCGCCGCGCAGATCAACGTGGTGTGGGACTTCGTGCACCGCTGGCGCCCGGTGTCGAACATGGTGGCCTTCCGGTCGACCACCACCGGACAACCGCTCACCAACTGGACCACCGGCAGCCCCAGCCAAGTGGCATTCAGCCGCGGCAACCGCGGCTTTGTGGCCATCAACAACAGCACCAGCGCCTGGAGCCGCAGCTTCGCCACCGGCCTGCCCGCCGGCACCTACTGCAACGTGCTGACCGGCGAGCGCAACGCCAACGGCACCAGCTGCACCGGCGACAGCGTGATCGTCTCCAGCAACGGCAGCGCCACGCTCAACGTGCCGGCCGACGGCGGCGGCGCCTTCCCAGCCGTGGCCCTGCACGTCGGGCAAAAGCTCAACGACTCCGTCGCACCCCCGCCCCCGCCGCCGCCCCCACCGGCCGGCACCTGCGCGGTGACTTTCACCGTGGCCAACGCCAACACCGTGTGGGGCGAGAACGTGCACATCGCGGGCAACCAAACCGCACTGGGCACCTGGTCGCCCACGGCCGCACCGCAGCTCAACATCCAAGGCAGCACCGCCACCTCGCCCTGGAGCCGCACCATCGCCCTGCCCGCCGCCACAGCCGTGCAATACAAGTACATCAAGCGCAACGGCACGGCAACACGCTGGGAAGGCGACCAGCCCACGACCTCGCTCAACCGCGAGTTCACGACCTGCGCGGCGGGCAGCTCGATGACCCGCAACGACGGGAACTTCAGGTTCTGAGTGCGGACCGAGGACAGGACCAATGTCCTGTCCGACGCCGCACGAAGGACCGGCCGCCTACGAGCGGCCGGGCATGAGCAAGG
>CAZAIR010000093.1:0-10047 GCA_964485225.1 uncultured Burkholderiaceae bacterium | reverse complement strand
CGGCTGGCCCTGCCAGGACAGCCTGGAGCTGGAGCTGCTGGCCGCCGGCTGGCTGCAGCGCGTGCCCGATGCAAGTGGGCGCGAGCGCCTGCGCCTGAGCGACGCCGGCATCCAAGCCGCTGTGCACGGCCTGCACAGCAACCGCGCCCGGCGCAGCGCGCACGAAGCCTTGGTGCAGCGCACCGCCCTGCACCTGAGCGAGGCCGGCCGCATCACCTACACCGGGCTGAGCTTGCGCGCTGGCCTGGCCCCCGCCGCGGGCGCGGCGCCCTCGGATGAGCCCCAGCCCAACTTGCCCGGCCTGCCCGAGCGCGCCGCACCGCCCCCGCGCCGCAGCTGGGCGCTGTGCGAGCCCGATGTGTTCAGCCTGCGTCCCAGCACCCAGGCCAAGGGCTTGGAGGTGGCCATCCACGAGGTCAAGGTCAGCCGGGCTGACCTGCTGACCGAGCTGCGCCGGCCCAGCAAAAGCCTGGCCTACGCCGCGTTGAGCGGCCAAACCTGGTTCGTGCTGGCCGAAGGCATTGCGGAGGTTGACGAGATCCCGCCCGACTACGGTGTGTGGATCGCCCACGACAGCCACTTCAGCTTGGGCCGCCCGGCGCCGCAGCGGGCGTTCGAGCCCGACCTCGCGCTGTGGCTGGCCCTGGCGCGTGCCACGCCGGCCTGGCCGCGCGCCGATGAAGGCCCGCGCCAAGCCGGGCTGGGCGCCGAGCCCTGGGTCGATGCAAAGCCCTGTCTGTGATGCGGCCAATGAAATACCAATCGAATACCAAATGGCGCCCGAAAGGCTGCGGCTGTTGCGCAGCTGTCACGGTTGAAGGGGGCGGTATGCGGGCGTCATAGGGGAGCAAGGTGGTCTTTGCGGGAAAACACCCGGCCTAAAGTGGTATGCAAGTGGCGCAACACGCGCCTATAGTGGCATCGCACTGGTTGCACAGGGACGCCTGCGCACCGGCACCGAACACCCCCCCAGACCCCTCCACGCTGCCTTCGACCGCGCCACCCCTTCCTACCGAGGACGCTGCCATGACCTTCCACCCCACCCCCGTCGCCCGCGCCATTGCTGGTTTGGGCTTGAGCCTGTCGCTGTCGGCCTTTGCCCAGCAGGCCGCCCCGGCACCCGCCCCCGCCGCCCCCAAAGCGGCTGAAACCCAAGCCCTGGAGGCGGTGGTCGTCACGGGCATCCGCGCTTCGCTGCAGCAATCGCTGAACGTCAAGCGCGGCGCCGAATCGCGCGTCGAAGTCATCAGCGCCGAGGACATCGGCAAGATGCCCGACAAGAACGTGGCCGACAGCCTGCAGCGCGTGCCTGGCGTCAACATCAGCTCGGCCAGCGCCAACGAGGGTGGCTTTGACGAGAACGACCGCGTGTCGTTGCGCGGCACCAACCCCAGCCTGACGCACACCATGGTCAACGGCCACAGCATCAGCAGTGGCGACTGGTTCGTGCTGAACCAAACCGGCACCGTGGGCCGCAGCGTCAGCTACTCGCTGCTGCCCTCGCAGCTGGTGAGCCAAGTGCTGGTGCACAAGAGCCCCGAAGCCCGCCTGGTGGAAGGCGGCGTGGCCGGCGCCGTGAACATCGTGACGCGCAAGCCGCTGGACTTCAAGAACCCGCTCACCGCCGAGGTGCAGCTGGGCGCCGTCTACGCCGAACTGCCCGGCAAGACCGACCCGCAGCTCAGCGCCCTGGTGAACTGGCGCAACGACGACAAGACCCTGGGCGTGATGCTGCAGGTCTTCAACGAAGAGCGCCACCTGCGCCGCGACGGCCAAGAGATCTTGGGCTACGCCCAGATCAAAGCTGGCACGCCGGTGGCCGTGGCCAACCCCAGCCTCTCGGGTGTTTGGTACCCGGTGCTGATCGGCTCGGCCCTGTTCGAGCAAAAGCGTGAGCGCAAGGGCGGCCTGCTGACCGTCGAGGTCAAACCCAGCAACGACCTGCGCCTCTCGGCCACCGGCTTCACCTCCGAGATGCAAGCCAGCAACTACAACCGCAACTACATGCTGTGGGGCTCGCGCATCCTCAACGAAGGCAACGGCCAAGCGCCGCAGGCTGGCTTCGTGGTGCGCAACAACACCTTGGTTCAGGCCACCTTCGCCCCGGTGCCGGGCAACCAGTACGGCGTGTACGACCAAATCTCGCGTCCCAACGCCGGCTCCGACTCCAGCTTCCTGAGCCTGGACGCCACCTGGAACGTCAGCGACGACCTGACCCTGAGCGCCAAGGCCGGCACCACCCGCGGCACCGGCAAAACGCCCACCCAAGACGTGGCCGAATGGAACACCGGCGTGGGCAGCGGCGCGGGCTGGCGCTTGAACGGCGTGGACCAAGCCGCCGACTGGAACCTGGGCACCGCCAACAACGGCAGCGCCGCGGGCTTGGGCCTGGGCTGGATCTTTGGCGACCAGAACGTCAAGGTGAAGGACAAAGAGAACTGGCTGCAAGTTGATGGTGACTTGGCCATGGGCGGTGGCACGCTCAAGTCGCTCAAGTTCGGCCTGCGCGCCACCGACCACAGCCGCAGCAACCGCGGCGTGATCGGCCAAGGCCCGGGCTGCAAAACCAGCACCGGCGCCAACGTGGGCTTCGATTGGTCGCAGCCCTTCTGGTGCCCGGTGGGCACGCAGTCGGCCGCCGACCCCGCCAACTTCCCGCGCGGCATCACCACCTACCCGGGTGACTTCGCCAGCGGCTTGGGCGGCACCTTCCCGCGCGCCCTCTGGGACTACACCCCCGAGCAGCTCGCCGTCTACAACGCCCGCTTTGCCAACCGCAGCACCGATGGCTCGCGCCAGAACTGGAACAGCGAGTACGGCCTGGAGGAAAGCACCCAAGCCGCCTACCTGCAGGGCGACCTGGGCGGCAGCGGCTGGAGCGGCAACGTCGGCCTGCGCCTGGTGCGCACCAGCCAGGACGTGAGCAACAACGTGGCCGTCAGCGCCGCCACCCCCGGCGCCATCACCGCCTCGGCCTTCGGCCCCTACCTGCCCGTCACCACCAGCAAGAGCTTCACCGACGCGCTGCCCAGCGCCAACCTGAAACTCAAGCTGAGCGATGAGCTGGTGGCCCGCTTCGCCGTGTCGCGCACCATGTCGCGCCCCGACTACTCGGCCCTGGCCGGCTCGGTCTCGCTGTCGCCCCCGGCGGTGGCGGGCGGCGTGGGCTCGGGCAGCGGCGGCAACCCCGACCTGAAGCCGGTGCGCTCCACCAACCTCGACGCCACGCTGGAGTACTACTTCGCGCCGCGCTCGCTGCTGTCGGTCGGCGTGTTCCACATGAACCTGAGCAGCTACGTCGGCTTCGGTCAGGTGCGCAAGACCTTCACCACCTACAGCCAGGCCACGCCGCAAGGCGCGCCGGTGGACTACCTGCTCACCGTGCCCGTCAACGTCGGCGGCAAGGTCAACGGCATCGAGCTGGCTTGGGAACAACCGCTGTGGGGTGGCTTTGGCTTCAGCGCCAACTACACCTACACCGACGCCAAGGAAAACAACGGCACGCCGCTGGTGGGCGCCTCGCGCAACACCGCCAACCTGGTCGCGTACTACGAAGAAGGCCCGTTCAACGCCCGTGTGGCCTACACCACCCGTTCGTCGTTCTACAGCGGGCTGGACCGCAACACCGCCTTCCAGCAAGACGCGGTGAGCAACGTGGCGGCCAGCATCGGTTACCGCATCAGCGACAACCTGAGCGTCTCGCTCGACGGTCAGAACCTCAACAACCCCAAGTTGAAGTACTACGCGCTGAACAAGGACCAGCCCCGTTCGATCTACGAGAACGGCCGCCAGTTCTACCTGACCCTGCGCGCCAAGCTGTGAGCGTCCTGGCCAGCCTTGCCCTGGCTGGCGCCCTGCTCACGGGCGCCTACCAGGACGTTTCCTTGGGCTGGCAGGCCCAGCCCGCGGCGCTCAAGGCCCCGGCCTGGCTGGGCCCACCCCAGCCTGGCCAGGGCAAAGCGGTCCGCATGCTGGCCTTCGCCACCGGTGAGTGCGGTGCGGAGCGCTGGGGCCCGGGCATTGACACCGAAGCCTTCGCGGCCGTGGTGCGCGCGCTGCCGCAGCCCTACGTCATCTCCACCGGCGGCGAGGCCGACAGCTTCCACTGCGCGACCGCCGAAGGCATGCGCCGCTTCCTGGCGCGCTACGACAGCCCGCAGCTGCTGGGCATCGACTTCGACATCGAGCGCAACCAAACGCCAAGCCAAGTCGACGACCTGGTGCAGCGGGCCGCCGAGCTGCACCGCTTGCGCCCGGGCTTGCGACTGAGCTTCACGCTGGCCACGCACGGCGCCAGCGACGGCAGCGGCCGCACCCTCAACGCACTGGGCCAAAGCGTGCTGGCGCGCATCCGCCACCACGGCCTGCAGGGCCACGCGGTCATCAACTTGATGGTCATGAACTACGGCCCGGCCGACCCGCGCTGGTGTGTGGTCCGCAGCGGGCGCTGCGACATGGGCGCCAGCGCCTTGCAGGCCGCGCGCAACCTGCACCAAACCGAAGCCTGGCCCTACGCGCAGATCGCGCTCACCGCCATGCCGGGCGAGAACGATGTGGCCGGCAACGTCTTCACCTTGGCCGACGCCGAGGTGCTGGCGCAAGGCGCCCGCCAGCTGGGGCTGGAGGCCGTGCACTGGTGGTCGGTCGACCGTGATCAGCCTTGCCAGCCAGGCGCACCGCGCGTGTCGCCGCTCTGCCATGCCTTGCCCGGCGTGCCCGCAGGCGCTTTCGGGCAGGTGCTGGGGCGCTGAGCCCTTAAGGACAGACCGACGGGCGGTATGCCGGCACCGCCCGTCGTGCTGGATCGCCATTGGCGCCACCCATTGGCCAACCGTCGCATGCCGCTGGGCCGGCTGGATGGGCGTGGACAAGATGCCCCCATCGACATCACACCCCCCACGGAGCCCTGCCATGCACACCTTCGACGCCACCGCCACTGCCATCGCCACCGACAGCGCTGCCGACGCTGCTCTGCGCCGCCAAGCCCGCAAGCGCGTGGAGGCCAAGATGGGCTTCGCAGTGCACCTCTTGGTCTACGTGTGCGTCAACGCCGGGCTGTTCCTCATCAGCACTTGGTTCGGCAGCGGCCGCTGGAACCATCTGCCGTTGCTGGGTTGGGGCTTGGGCCTGGCCATCCACGGTGTGGTGACCTGGGCCTCGTTGCAAGGCCACAGCCTGCGCGAGCGTTGGATGGCCGCCGAGCTGCAGCAGTTGCGCGAGCGCGCCGCGCGCTAACAACCCATTGGCTTGTGCACCCGTTCTGTTGAGGCGGGGTGCGTGCCCAGCTTCTCGGCCGGCCGCCGTGGCCGCGCCAACAGTTCACCGCCGCAGTTGGGGCAGCGCCCTTGCAACACGCTGTGCGTGCAGCGCTCGCAGAACGTGCACTCGAACGAGCAGATGAAGGCGCCCGGCTGGTCGGGTGGCAGGTCGCGGTCACAGCACTCGCAACCGGGGCGGAGTTGGAGCATGGCGGTGCCTGGGGTTGGGCTATCGGCTCAGGCCAGGGGCGCGCCCGACAAGGCGCGCGACTCCCGGTCGTGCAGGTCCACCATGGGGGCCACGGTGGCGTGCACCGTGCCTGAGCCGATCGAGCCCAGGTAGCTGCAAGCGGCATAGGCCGCAGCCTGTTGTTCGTAGTGCGCCACCCAAGCTTGGCGTGCCGCCAGGGCCTCCGGCCGCACCGGCCACACACCCGGCCGGGGCCGCAGGCCCTGGCTGATGCCAATGCGCCAAGGCTTGGCACTCAGCCGCGCACGGAAGCAGTTCTGGTTCACGCACATGCGCACGTAAACAGGGTCGGCCGCAACCCGCTTGAAGAAGGTCTGCACCGCGTCAGATCGCGGGTCCAGCGGCGTGTGCGTGGCCAGCACCCGTAGGCCTGCGGGTGTGCGGTACAGGCGCAGGTTCCAGTCGGGGTGCTGGGCCACGAAGCGCGACAGGTGCTCGCGTGCCATGCCTTCCGGGCCACCGGCGGCGGCCGCTGCCCGGCGGCCGAACCACCGGGCCACCGGCGCCGCCAAGGCCAGCGCCAGCAGCAGCAGCCCCATGGTCAGGACTGAGCTGCCCAGCGCAACACCTGTGGCCGAAGCCACCAGGGCCAGCGGCGCAAAGGCCATCGCAAAGGGCTTGAGCCCGGTGCCGGGTGGGCTGAAGTCGATGTCGGCGAACAGCGCGTTGGGCGTGTTCAGGCAGCGCGCGCCGTAGGCGTTGCGGGTGATCACGTGCTCACCGTGGCGGGCCAGCACCTCCTCGCGGATGGGTGTGCCCGTGGCGCCGTTGTAGGCCACCTTGGGTTCCCGCCGGGCCAGCGCTTGGCCGGCAATCAGGCCTTGCAAGGCTTCCTCGGCCCGCGTCTCGGCCATGCGCTCGGCATCGGCCAGGCTGGTGGTGGACCAGCCGAAGCGCCGCACCGTGAAGCGCTGCGCCGCGCTGCGGTGCTGTTTGCGGGCTTCTGCCCAGTGATCAGGGACAAGCATGTGGCGGGCCTGGTGCTCAGGCCAAGGCGCTCACTCGGCTTCGCTAACGCCCAAGCGGCGCGCGAAGTCGGTGTCGCGCATCTGCTCGTAGTCGTCGGTGCTGAAGCCGTCGTGGTCGTGCGCCAGCATCATCATGTCTTCGAGGATTTCGGGGAATGCGCTGGTCGGGTAGATCTCGACATGCGCTGTGCGTGGCGTGGGCGTCCAGGGCCGACCCGTCTTGGCGGGCAGCTTCACGCCAGCCTCGATGAAGACGCAGTACTCGCCGGCATGGAACAGGTCGCGCGGCGAGTGGTACTCGCTGATGTCGACCCCGTCGATCACCAAGATTTCGTAATCGTCCACGCTCTTGACGGCGTCGATCTTGCGGACTGTGATCAGCTTGCGCATGCGGCAAATCTCCGAAGGCTAGGGGGGCTTGAGGGTTGTGTCGGGTTCAGCCGCGCTTGCCCGCCGCGGGCTTGAGCAAACTGTCGCAGGTTTGCTTCTCGCCGGCGCTGTCGAGCTTGCCGCACACCGCACCCAGCTGGCTTTGCAGGCGGCTCAGCACCGCCGCGTTGGGGCCGGTGGCCCAGGGCACAAGTTGGTCGCTGACGCGCTGCAGCGAGCGCGCGCTGCGCTCGTAGAAGGCGCCCTTGTCTTGCGCAGCTTCTTGGATCAGTTGGCCCACCAGCTTCTCGATGCGGGCGCTGTCTTGCGGCGCCAACTCGATCAGGTTCTTGAAGTACGTGGCGCCCCACTGCAAGCGGGTGGCCGGGCCTTCGCTCTTGTTGAAGGCCTGTTCGTACCAGCTCAGGGCCTCGTCGTTGCGGCCGGTTTTGCGGGCGTTGGAACCCAGCTGGCTCATCAGGTAGTAGGCCGAGTGGCTTTTGGCCAGGTTGGCGCGCAGCAGCGCGTCGCTCTCGTTCCACAAGCCGGCTTGGCCCAGCAGGTGACCCACGGCGGTCATCACGGCCTGGCGTTCGTAGCCATCGGTGATCTCGCGGTCCATGCGGTTGGACAGGCCGCGCACCTCGTTCAGCAGCGCCGGCTCCAGCTTCGGGTTGATGCTGGCGCGCGGCTCGTCGATGCGGGCCAGCTCCACGCGGGCCAGCAGCGCGCTGACGCGGTCGGCGCGGCTCAAGGTGCCGTCGGCTTGCAGCGTGCGCAGCGTGGCGGCCAGCTGGGCCAGCAGGGCCTGGCGCTCAGGGCCGGCCTGGGCAAACAGCGCGCGCACCAGCTGCGGGGCTTGGTTGGTCAGCACGTCCATGTGCACGCGGGCTTGGCGCGGATCGCGCAGCACAGCGGCCACGGCTTGCCGCTCAGCCGTGCTGGCGGCTTCGCCTTTCTCGGCGCCGGCGGCCAGGCCTTTGAGGATCAGGCGGGTGCGGGCCTCGGCCGGCACGCCTTTGCGGACGGCCAAGCCGCGCAGGGTTTCGCCGCGCATCGGCTCGCTCACCAGCTGCGCTTCGTCGGTGTCCCAGCTGTAGTAGCTCAGCAGCTGCCATTCGTTGGGCTTGAGGGCCTTGCCTTGGCGGGCATCGGCAAACACCGCCCTGATGGGGCGGCCGCCGCTCAGGCCCATCTGGAGCAGCTTGACGACGCGGGGGGCGTCGGCTTCGCCGGGCAGGCGGGTGATTTCGTTGCCGTCGGGGCTGAACAAGATCAGCGTGGGGTAGCCGCGCACTTTGAAGCGCGCGCCCAAGCGTTGTGCGCCAGGCAGGTCGCCGTCGATCAGCACCGGCACGATGGACCGGCTTTGGCTGATGAAGTCAGCGCGGTTGAACAGCGTGGCTTTCAGCTGGTTGCATGGCGGGCACCACTTGGCGCCCCAGTACAGCAGCACCGGCTTGTTCTCGCTTTTGGCGCGGGCGAAGGCGGCTTCGATGTCGCTGTCCTGCGAGGCCGGCGACCAAGCCACGCCCGGTGGCATGTCGGCCGTGGCGGCTGCAGCCATGGGGGCGAAGCCGGCCGAGGCCAGGGCCAGTGAAAGGGCCAGGGCGCGCAGCGCCAGATTGAGCTTGGGCGTGTTCATGGCCGAATTCTCTGCGCGTTCGGCTTCAGCTGCGGGCGCGCTGCAGCACGTCCACCAAGGCCATGCCCACCAGCATCGCCCCCACGAAGCCCAGCGCTTGTGGCGAGCCGCTGCTCAGTGCCACCAAGGCCGGGCCCGGGCAGTAGCCGGCCAAGCCCCAGCCCATGCCGAACAACAGCCCGCCCAGCACCAGCTCGCGGGTGATGCCGGTGCGCGGCGGCAGGGCCAGCGTCTCACCGCCCAAGGTGCGGCCGCGCCGTTCGATCCAGGCGAACACGGGCGCCGCCACCGCAATGGCACCGCCCATCACAAGGGCCAGGCTGGGGTCCCAAGGACCGAGCAGGTTCAAGAAGCCTTGCACCTTGGCCGGGTTGGTCATGCCGCTGGCGATCAGGCCCAGGCCAAACAAAAGACCGGCCGCGCCGGCAAGCAGGATGTTCATGCGTCAACCCTCACAGGGCGTGGCGCAGCAGCGCCACGGTGATGAAACCAGCGCCCATGAAGGCCGCCACGTTGGCGGCCGAACGCAGCGAGCCGCGCGACAACCCGCACACCCCGTGCCCGCTGGTGCAGCCACTGCCCAGCCGCACGCCCACGCCCACCAGCAGCCCAGCCAGCAGCGTCAGCGGCCAGCCGGCCACCGCTTGCGCCGGTGGCAGAGGCGCAGCCAGCTGCCAGGCCCAGGGGGCGATCAGCAAACCCACGACAAAGGCCCAGCGCAAGCCTTGGCCACGCAGGCCTTGGCCCTCGCGCAGCGCGGCCCAGGCGCTGCCCAGCAAACCGGCAATGCCGGCGATGCGGCCAGTGCCGGCCACCAGCAAGGCGGCGGCGGCGCCGATGGCCAAGCCGCCGGCCAAGGCGGGCCCGGGGCTGAACGCAGCCCAATCGATGTTCAAGTTCACGGTGGGGTCTCCTCACAAAACTGTTGGTAAAGGGTGGTGAGCACGGCCAGCACGGCAGGTTGTGCCACGCGGTAGCGGATGAACTTGCCTTCGCGCTCGGTGGCCACCAGCCCGTGAGCGCGCAGCACGGCGAGCTGCTGCGACAGCGAGGGCTGCTGCAGCCCGGTGGTTTCGCCCAGCTCGGCCACCGTGCGGGGCGATGGCACCAGCTGGCACAGCAGCAGCAGGCGGTCAGGGTTGGCCATCACCTTGAGCAAAGCCGCAGCCTCGCCAGCGCGGGCTTGCAGCTCGGTCGCGGCGCGGGCCGCGGCTTTCGGGGTGCGGGTCGGGGGGCTTGCAGACATGGTGCGGGGTCGCTACAGTTGCAATTATTGTAGATTGATTGGGTCCCACCATGTCAACGCCTGTCTCGCAAGCGCATATCGAATCCTTCTTCGACCCGGCCACCGCCACCGTCACCCACCTGCTGGGTTGCCCGGTCACGCGGCGCGCTGCGGTGATCGACCCGGTGATGGACTACGACCCCAAGAGCGGCCGCACCGCCACCCACAGCGCGCAGGTGGTGCTGGACGCCATCCAACGCGGCGGCTGGCAGTTGGATTGGCTGCTGGAAACCCATGCCCACGCCGACCACCTCTCGGCCGCGCCCTATATC
>CAZAIR010000092.1:0-10087 GCA_964485225.1 uncultured Burkholderiaceae bacterium | reverse complement strand
GCCCATCACGCCCCCGCCGCATCCACCAAAACCCCCTTCTCCAACTCCACCACCCGCCGCGCCCGCGCCGCCGCCTTCGGGTCGTGCGTCACCATCACGATGGTTTTCTTGAGCTCGCGGTTGAGTTGCACCAGCAGCGCCAGCACCTCTTCGGCAGTGTGGCGGTCCAGGTCGCCAGTGGGTTCGTCGGCCACGATCAGCGTCGGGTCGGTCACCAAGGCGCGGGCGATGGCCACACGTTGTTGCTGGCCGCCGCTGAGTTCGTTGGGGTAATGGTCCAGCCGGTCGCTCAAGGCCACCAGCGACAGCGCGTGCAGCGCGTGGGTGCGGCGCTGGCTGGCACTCAAGCCGGTCAGCAGCAGCGGCAGTTCGACGTTCTCGAGTGCGGTCAGCACCGGCATCAGGTTGTAGAACTGGAAGATGAAGCCGATGTTGGCAGCGCGCCAATCGGCCAGCTGCCCCTCGCTCAGGTGCGCAATGTCAGTGCCGGCGATCTCGATCGTGCCGCCGCTGGGCTGGTCGATGCCGGCCAGCAGGTTCAGCAGCGTGCTTTTGCCACTGCCGCTGGGGCCCATCAGGGCCACGAAATCGCCTTCGGGCACGTCGAGGTCGATGCCTCGCAGCACCGGGATGGTTTGATCGCCGCGTTGGTAGCTCTTGGCCAAGCTACGCAAGCGGATCAGCGGCGGCGGGTGCGCCTCGTCCGTCATTTGCCGCCGACCTTGACCGCTTGCCCGGCCTTCAGTCCTTTGCCTTGAGGCTCGGCCACCAGCTTGTCACCGCTGACGAGCTTGGTATCGCCACTGACCGTGACCTCCACCGCTTCGGCCAGCTTGCGGCCGGGCTTCACGTTGATGGGTTGCACCGTGGTTCTGCCGTCCGTGGTCACCAGTTTCCACACCTGCCCATCGACCAGTGCCTTGGCAGGTACGGCCAGCACGGGTTGTTGCTCGGCGTCGGTCGGGCGCTGGCTCAAGAACAGCACCCGGGCGCTCATCTCCGGCAGGATGCCGTCGACCAGGCGCTCGAACTTCACCTTGGTCATGACCGTGGCTTTGGCGCGGTCGACCGTGGGCACGATGCTGGCCACCTGGCCGCGGAAGCGCTGGCCGGGCAGGGCGTCGAGGGTGATCTCCACCGGCTGTCCCACCTTCACCAGGCCCAAGCTGCCTTCGCTCACGTCGGCCTCCACTTCCAGCGTGGAGAGGTCGGCGAGTGTCAGCACCGCGCCTTGGCTGCCGGCAGCGTTGGAAAAGGGCGTGATCAGGTCGCCCACGTTGGCGTTCTTGGCCAGCACCACGCCGTCAAACGGCGCGCGGATCTCGGTGTAGCCCTGGTTGACCTGCTGCACGCCCAGCTGGGCACGGGCTTGCGCCACGCCGCCTTGCGCTTGGCTGGCGCCGGCTTGGGCGCTGGCCACCGCCGCACGGGCAGCGTCCAGGCGGCGCTGAGCGGCATCCTGGGCTTGCGGGCTCAAGAAGCCGTCTTGGCGCAGCTGGCGGGTGCGTTCGAACTCGGCCTCGGCGTTGCCCAGCTCCACCTGTGCTTGCCGCACCAGGGCCGCCGCTTGCAGGGCCAGGGCTTGGGCTTGGACCACGCTGGCCTGGGCCACTTGCAGGGCGGCTTGCACGTCGCTAGCGTCCAGCCGTGCCAGCAGCTCACCGGCCTTGACGCGCGAGCCTTCGCGCACATTCAGCTCCAGCAGGCGACCGCTGGCTTTGCTGGCCACCGCCGCGCGGCGCTGGGCCACGACAAAGCCGCTGGCGGTGAGCTGCTGGTATTGCACCGAGGGCGTGGTTTGCAGGGCCGAGACCGTTTGCACCTCGGGCACGCGAGGCCGCAGCAGCAGGGCCACACCAACGGCCACAGCCAGCAGGGCCAGCCCAATGCGCCAGCGCCGCCGCCGCTGCGGCCCACTGGCGGGTCCGCGGTTGATCTTCAGGAGGCCGGTGGATGGGGTTTCAGCCATGGGGCACAACGCCTGGTTGAAGGGTGAACGTAAGGCGCGATCAACCCGGCGCGCGCAGCGGCAGATCGACCGTGAACAGGGCACCGCCGCCCTCGGCCGGGCCCACGGTGATCTGGCCGCCCAGGGTTTTGGTCACCAAGTTGTAGACAAGGTGCAGGCCCAGGCCGCTGCCGCCCTTGCTCAGCTTGGTGGTGTAGAACGGCTCGAACACCCGCCCGAGCCGGTCGGGGGAAATACCGCAACCATCGTCAGCGAACTGCAAGCGCACGGTGTCGCCGCCATCCAGCCGCGCTGCCTGGATGCGGATACGGCCCTGTGCGCGACCCTCAAAGCCGTGCAACAAGGCGTTGTTGACGAAGTTGACGATGAGCTGACCCACGGGGCCGGGGTAGCTGTCGAACGTCAAGTCGGTGGGCATCTCCTGCTCAATGCGCACAGCGCATGACGCGCGCTGGACGGTGGGACTCAGCGTTTCCAGCACGTCGCGCACCACTTGGTGCAGCGCGAACTGGCGCCGGGCACCGCTGGCTTGGTCGACCGAGACACTTTTGAACGCATCGATCAGCGACACCGCCGCCTGCAGGTTGCGCTCGATCAAGTCGGCGCACTGCTGCTGGTCGTTGAGGTGCGCCACCAGCGCCGATTTCATCAGCCGTCCGCTGGCCACCAGCTCGGCAAACCGTTTGACGTGCTCGCTCAGCGTGGTGCTGGTCATGCGTGCATTGCCCAGCGGGGTGCTGAGCTCGTGGGCGACGCCGGCCACGATGCTGCCCAGTGCGACCAAGCGCTCGCTGTCCATCAAGGCTTGCTGCGTGCCACGCAAGGCCGCGGTGCGCTCGGCCACGCGGCGCTCCAACTGTTCGTTCAGCTCTTGCAGCGCGCGGTCACGCTCCTGCAGCTGCTCGGTCAATGCGCGGCTGCGGGCCAGGCTGATCGTCAAAGCCACCTGGTCGCCCAATTGGCTGGCGAAGATGATCTCGTCGTCGGTCCAGCGGTGCAGCTTGTTGACATGCTCCAGGCACAAGGTGCCAAGGGGCTCCTCGCCTTGCCGGATCACCGCGTCCAGCATGGCGGTGATGCCGTTGGGGCGCAAATAGCCCTCGATGTAGCCCTGGGTGCGCGGGTCGGTGTACGGGTCGTGGGCGTCGAGGTACTTGGCCGTCAGCAGGTAAGCGAACTCCTCCTGGAAGGCACTCTTGGCCAGCACGGCGCCGGCACTGTGTGTGTCTTGGCTGAGCAGGTACAGATCCACGCAGGTGAGCTCGGTCACCTCGGCGTTGAACAGCCACACACTGACGCGCTCGATCCCCAGCAAGGTGGCCGCCTGCTTGGTGATGTGGCGACACACCGTCAACACATCACCCTGGCGCACCGCAGGGTGGGCGGACACGCTGGCCACCACTTGCTGCTGCAAACGCGCACGGCGCAGCGGCGTAGGTGGGGGCGAGGGCAGCTCGTGATCTGCGCGGCGGGGCATGGTGCAAATGACTGTATCCAGTTCGACGGCGGGCCTGATAACCCTTATCGCATTGCCCCTGCGCGGGCAACGTTGGGCGCCCTACCATCAGCGCCATGCACACCGAACTCAGCGCCGCCCTGCGCGACGATCCCGACGCCCAAGCCACGGCCCGGCTCATCAGCGCCTGCGTGCACTGCGGCTTCTGCACCGCCACCTGCCCTAGCTACCAGATTTTGGGCAACGAGCTGGACAGCCCGCGCGGTCGCATTTATTTGGTGAAAGAGCTGCTGGAAGGCGTGCCGGCCAGCCGCGACACCCAGGTGCACCTCGACCGCTGCCTGACCTGCCGCGCCTGTGAAACCACCTGCCCCAGCGGCGTGCAGTACGGCGCCATCGTGGAGGCCGGCCGCGCCCGGGTGGATGCCGAGTTGCCCCGCCCCTTCGCAGAGTCGCTGCAGCGCAAAGCCTTGGTGGGGGCGCTGGCCTCACCCTTGTTCGCGCCGGCTTTGCGCGTGGGCCAAGCACTGCGCCCGCTGCTGCCGGCCGGCTTGCAGGCCAAGGTGCCCGAGCGCCGTGCCGCTGGCGAGGTGCCACGCACCGCGCACAGCCGCCGCGTGCTGCTGCTCAAAGGCTGCGTGCAGCCCAGCATGAGCCCCAGCATCAACGCTGCCACCCGACGCGTTCTGGACCGCCTGGGCGTGCAGGCCATCGAGCTGGACGGCTGCTGCGGCGCCCTGCGCGCCCACACCGGCCAGCCGGAGGCGGCCCGAACCGACATGCGGCGCTTGAGCGAGCGGGCCGGCCCACAACTCGATGGCGTGGAGGCCATCATCAGCAACGCCAGCGGCTGCGGCGTGATGGTGAAGGACTACGCCCACGCGCTGCCGGGCGAGGCCGAGCCGGCCCGCGTGGCCGCTGCCACGCAGGACCTGGGTGAGTACCTGTTCAACCCGGCCCACGGCTTCGTGCCCAAGCTGACCCAGCTGCTGGGCCAGCGCAAAGTGCCCAAGCTGGCCTACCACCCGCCCTGCACCTTGCAGCACGGCCAGAAGCTCAAAGGCGGCGTGGAAGCCGGCCTGCGCGCACTGGGCTTTGAGGTGCAGCTGCCGGCCGAAAGCCACTTGTGCTGCGGCTCGGCCGGCACCTATTCGGTGCTGCAGCCGGAAATCGCGCAGCAGCTGCGCAGCCGCAAAGTCACCCACCTGTTGGCCCACAAGCCCGACGTCATTGCCAGCGCCAACATCGGTTGCATCGCCCACCTGCAAGGCGGCTGCGCCACGCCGGTGCGGCACTGGATCGAGGTGTTGGACGAGGCCCTCGCCCAGCCCGCTTGGGCGTGAACCCGAACCCCCTTTTCTTATGTCCTCACTGTTGCGTTGCGCGTCCCTGCTGCTGATGGCCCTGGCTGGGGCGCTGGCCCAGGCCAAACCTGAGCCAGCGCCGCCACGGCTGTTGGTGTTCATCGCCGTGGACGGCCTGCCGCAGCGGCAGATCGAGCAAAACCGCGCCCTCTTCGGGCCGGATGGCTTCAACCGCTTCTTGCAGCGCGGCACCAGCTACACGCAGGCCTACTACCGGCACGCCCACACGGTCACCGGCGCTGGCCACGCCACCATGCTCACAGGGGCCTACCCACAGCGCAGCGGCATCGTCGGTAATGAGTGGCTCGACCCTGTCACCGGTGCCAGCGTCTACTGCACCGAGGACCGCGCACACCACTACCTCGACCCCGCGCCCACCCCGCCGGATGCCGGCACCAGCCCCAAGAACCTGCTGGCCGAGACCGTGGGCGACGTGCTGCGCGGCCGCTGGCCTGCAGCCAAGGTGATCGGCATCTCGGGTAAAGACCGCGGCGCCATCTTGCCGGCCGGCCACAAGGGCACGGCCTACATGTACCGCACCGAAAGCGGCCGCTTCACCTCCAGCACTTACTACATGCCGGCGCACCCGGCTTGGGTCAACGCCTTCAACGCGCGCCGCCCGGCCGATGCTTTGGCCGGTGCGGTGTGGCGGCCCCTGCTGGGCCCCGAGGCCTACGCCGGCAGCGTGCCCGATAACCAGCCTTGGATGGGCACGGCGGGCTTCGGTAAGGCCTTGCCAGCCACCCTCACGGCCGGCCCGCGCCTGTACAGCGACATCCTGACCTCGCCCTTTGGCGACCAGATCACGCTGGCCTTCGCCCGCGCCGCCATCGCGGGTGAGCAACTGGGCACCGACCGCGTGCCCGATGTGCTGACGGTGAGCCTGTCCAGCCACGACTACATCAGCCACGCCTTCGGCCCTGAGAGCCGTTTGGCGCAAGACCACCTGCTGCACTTGGATCGCCAACTCGAGGCTTTTTTCCAGCACTTGGACAGCACCCTGGGCGCCGGCGCCTACGTGGTGGCCCTGACCGCCGACCACGGCTTTGCCGACACCCCCGAGGCCCGCGTGCAGCGCGGCCAAAGCGGCGGGCGCCTGCCCGTGAGCCCAGCGGTGTCGGCCGTGTCGACGGCCCTGCAGCAGCAGTTCGGGGCGCCCCGTTTGGTGCGCGGCCTGTCGGCCGGCGGCTTGCTGTTTGACGATGCCGCCATCGACGCCGCCGGCTTGTCGCGCAGCGCGGTGTACGACGCGGCCGCCGCCTTCGTGCGCGAACTGGAGGGCGTGCACAGCGCCCACCCCTTAGCTGACTTGACCAGCAGCGCCGCGCCACGCCCCGACCAACCGCACCTCGCGGCCATGCGCCTGTCGTACCACCCGCAGCGCAGCGGGCAAGTGGCGCTGGCGCCGCAGGAGGGTTGGATCTTCAGCAGCCGCCAAAGCGGCGCCACCCACGGCAGCCCTTGGGCTTACGACCAGCACGTGCCCATCCTGCTATGGGGCCCGCGCTGGTTCGGCCCGGCCGGCGCAGTAGATGTACCCGTGCAGGTGGTCGACATCGCGCCCACCTTGGCGCGCGTGCTGCGCATCCCGGCACCTGCGCAGGCGCAGGGCAGCGTGTTGCCCCGGCGCGCGGCGCTGCGCTCAGGCGCCTTGTAAAAAGTCGGCGTAGGTCTCGCGGAAGCGCGCGTTCCAGGCCGCTGTGAAGGCCGGCAACGGCCCAGCCAAGATGGGCTCGGTGGCCAGCCGCGTCGGGCAGCCAAAGTAGGCCTGCGCCCACACCGTGTGGCCGCTCGGGTCTTGCACTTGCACGGGCAGGCGCTGGTACCAGCCAGGGTCGTTCACTTGTTCCAGCGCGTCCATCAGCTGCAGCGCGGCGTCGTCCACCACCACCAACTCGCCCGCCACGCGCTGGCCGTGGCCAGCCAGGTGTGTCAGCCACGGCAAGGCGGTTTCGCCGATCACGTACAAAGGCCACGCTTGCACGGTTAACCAGGGGCCCGGACGGGGCTCGCCTCGGTTCAAATGGCAGTTCTTGAAGCCTTGCTTCAGGGTTCCGTAAACGAAGATGTGTGTCTTTTGCATGGCCGGCATGGTGTCGCCCGTGTAATGACGGGAGCGCATGATGAATGTGAATTGGCTCGGCTTGTTGGGCGAGTACCTGTTGCCCTTGTTGGTGCTGGTACCCCTGGCACTGGTGCTTGTGATCGTGGCCACACGCTCACGCCGCCGCGACCCGCGCAGCGCCCGCCGCAGCGAAAGCCTGCGCCCGCGCGAGACTGGTCCCGTGGCGCGCCGCACCTCGGCCCCCTGGACTGGGCAGATGCCCACCCCTCGCACGCAAACCACGCGGCCGTTCTTGGACACCGCGCCGCTGCCTGGCATCGCCCCAACCGAAGGGGCCGAGCGCAGCCCGGCACCGCCACCGCCACCGCCGGTATCGATGGCCGAACCCGTGGCCGTGCCCTGGCCCGCACCAGCGCCAAGCCCGGCACCGATCGATCCCCCCGCGGCCAAGACGGCGGCCTCGGAACCGCCCGCCAGCACCCCAGCAACCGCCACGCCCTATGTCATCACCGAGCCAGCGGCGCTGGATGAGCCCTGGCAGCGACCCGTGCATGGCTTCGCCCCCACCGAACCAGCCGGCTTGGACGGCCTGGACAGCCCGCAAGCCGACGCCTACGCCACCACCGAGGTGGCGAGCTTGGAAGGCCCCCTGGCGCGCCGCTTTGAGCGAAGCCCCGAACCTGCCCCAGCCCCCAGCCTGGCCTTGCCCCGCCGCCGCGCCAGCGACCGCCTGCCGGGCCCACCTGCACCGACCAGCGGCCCGATCCCGGTGTTGATCGTGGACGACTCGGCCGTGGTGCGCGCCAAGTTGAGCAAGCTGCTGACCAGCAATGGCTACGCGGTGACCGCCGCGCGCCACGGCGCCGAGGCCCTGGAGCAGCTCAACCACCAATGGTTCGCCATGATGATCACCGACCTCGAAATGCCCGAGATGGACGGTTTCGAGCTGATCGAGCATGTCAGTGGCGACTTGCGCACCGAGAACCTGCCCGTGGTGGCCATCACCGGCCACGAGGCCTTGCAGGCCAAGGTGCAGTATGCGCAAGGCCTGTACGGCATCTTCAAGAAGCCTTGGAACGACCGCGAGCTGCTCCAGCGCGTGGGCGTGCTCACCCAGCTGCGTCCGCGCACCTGAGCCTCGGCGAGGCCGTTGCTGCTGCGAGGTCGCGTGGCCACAGCCAGCAGCCGGTGCGCCGGCACCGATCGCCCCAGAATGGGCGCACCCTTGTTCCTTGAACCCACCTGGGATGCCCCGCCATGAGCGTTGAACGCGTGTTGTTTGCCTTTGTGATCGTGCTGGCGCTGACGCTCAATGTCGGCTTCACGGTGGGCGATATCGACAACCCCGCCCACCATGATGCGATGGAGCTGTTCTTGGCCATCGTGGTCAGCCTCATCGCCACGGTGATGAAGTTCGGTGACCGCTCGCCCCTGGGCTCCACCATGCTGGCCACCAGCTTGGTGGCCGATGTGCAGCTGCTGGCCGCTGCCGCCATGTGGGGCTACTACGGCACCTTGGGGCCCGTTTTGACCGGGCCGCAGATGGCCACCGTGGTCTCGCTCGCCGTCGGCGCGCTGGTGGCCAACGTCATCTCGGTGGTGCTGCTGGTGATCGAAACCGCCACCCTGCGCCGCTGACGCACCATGCAGCGCGCCCGCACCCACCACGGGGTGTTCATCCTGCTGCGGCGGCTGCGTCAGCCGCTGGTGGTGCTCATCGTTTGCTACGCCATCGCCACGCTGGGCTTCGTGCTCATCCCTGGACGCGACGCCAGCGGCGCGCCGTGGCAGATGGACTTCCTGCACGCCTTCTATTTCGTCAGCTTCCTGGGCAGCACCATCGGCCTTGGCGAGATTCCCTACCCCTTCACGCCCCAGCAGCGGCTGTGGGGCACCTTTGCCATTTACCTCACTGTGGTGGCCTGGCTGTATGCGTTTGGTGCGCTGGTGGCGGTGTTGCAAGACCCGGTGCTGCGGCGCACCTGGCTGGACAACGCCTTTGAGCGCCAGGTGCGCCGCCTGCGCGATCCGTTTTACTTGCTGTGCGGCTACGACGAAGCCGGCCGCCGCGTGGCCCGTGAGTTAGCGCTGGACGGCGTGCAACTGGTGGTGGTGGACCAAGACCCGCAGCGCGTGGACGCGGTGGATGTGGACGCACACCCCATGCCCTTGCCCGCCTTGATGGCCGACGCCGCCGACCCCCAGGCGCTGCTGACCGCCGGGCTGTGCCATCCCTTGTGCCAGGGCGTGCTGGCCCTGACCGGCGACGACGCCGTGAACACCAAGATCGCCCTCACCGCGCGCCTGCTGGCCCCTCAGCTGCCGGTGCTGGCCGCCGCCCACGAGCACCGCTGGCACCCTCGCTTGGCGGCGGTGGGCGCCACCGCCATCCTCAATCCCAACGACACCTTTGCCGAGCGCTTGGCCATTGCCTTGCGCACGCCCAGCCTGCACGTCATCTACGAGGCCCTGACGGCCCAGGCCCACAGCGTCAATGCCCCCTTGCTGCGCTTGCCGCCGCAGGGGCGCGGGCGCTGGGTGTTGTGCGGCTGGGGGCCGATGGCGCGCGCCATCCGCCACCGCCTGCGCAGCACCGAGGCCGAGATCTGGGTGGTCGACAAAGCCTTGGACGACGGCTGCGACAGCGCCCGCAGCGTGCAGGGCGACCCAACCGACCCCGCCACCTTGCGCCGCGCTGGCGTCGACCAAGCCGACGTGCTGGTGGCCGCCACCGCGCAGGATTTGGACAACCTGGCCGTGGTGATGGCCGCCCGCGCGCTGAACCCTCAGGTGGTGGTGATCGCCCACCAAACGCAGCGGCGCAACACGCCGGTGTTCCGTGCCAGCGAGGTGGACTTGCTGGTCAGCAGCAGCCACCTGATTGCCACCGAGGTGTTGCGCCACACCCGCGCGCCGCTGTTGGGCGCCTTCCTGACGGCGGCCGCGCAGCAGCACGAAAGCTGGGCCGCCGCCTTGCTGGGCCGGCTCCGCGAGGAAGTGGGTGATGCGGTGCTGGAGAGCTGGAACCTGGCCGTGAGCCCCGATGCGCTGCCCGTGGCCTGTGGCGCACTGGCCGCCGGCGAGGTGGTGACCCTGCGCCGCCTGCTGCGCCGTGTGGATGGCCCCACCGACAGGGCCGACGCGTGTGTCCGTGCCACCCCGTTGATGCTGCAACGCGGCGACACGCACCTGCTGCTGCCCCCGTTGGACACCCCGCTGCAGTTGGGCGATGT
>CAZAIR010000091.1:4771-10357 GCA_964485225.1 uncultured Burkholderiaceae bacterium | reverse complement strand
CGATCACCTGACCGAGGGCATCGCCCTGCTGGTTGACCACAGCCAAACCGATCAGGTCCAGCCAGTAGTACTCGCCATCGGGCGTCTTTGGGAACTCGCTTCGCGACACCATCACGGTGCAACCGCGGAGGGCCTCAGCCGCATCACGATCGTCCACCCCCGTGACCTGGGCCACGATGGTGTCACCTTGGTTGCGGCGGGCCAGCACCGTCAACGAGGCAGGCAGCGCCGCGGCTCGCGGGCCTTCGGCTTGCAGCCACCAGGTCTTGGTGCCCAGCAAAGTGGACCCATCAAGCGAAAAGGGCTGGATCTTGATCCAGCCCTTCACACCAAAGGCCCCGACGATGCGACCGACCTCGACCGCGTCCGCCGGCTTGGTGCCGGCGGCCACTTAGGCGGCGGCCTTCTTGGCTTGGTCAACCAAGCGGCTGACCGTGGGGCTCAGCTGGGCACCCACACCGGCCCAGTAGGCCACGCGGTCCAGCGCCACACGCAGCCCTTCGGCGTTGCCAGAGGCCACGGGGTTGTAGAAACCCACGCGCTCGATGAAGCGGCCATCGCGGCGCTCTTGCTTCGGGGCCACGACGATGTTGTAGAACGGGCGCTTCTTGGAGCCACCGCGCGAGAGACGAATCACGACCATGATCGATTACTTTCCAAAACTGGGGAGTTCACCCGCCACAGGGACACGTCAGGGGCAAGCGGAACATATTCAGGCAGAGCCTACGATGCGCGCCGTAGATACGCCACTTGCAGTGACCGGCACACGGAGCCCGCGATTATAGACAGACTGAGCATGAGTACCGACCAACCCAACCGTGACGGGCCGCACACCGGCCGCTTGATGATCCGCAGCAGTTCGGACGCTGACCTCACCGCCGTGACCGCCATTTACCGCCATGCAGTCCACCACGGCACAGGCACTTTCGAACTGGACGCACCCGACGAAGCCGAGATGGCACGCCGGCGACAGGAAGTGCTGGGCAGGCAGTTACCCTGGTTGGTGGCCGAGCGGGACGGCATGGTGCTGGGTTATGCCTATGCGAACTACTTCAGGCCGCGCATGGCCTACCGCTTCTGCCTCGAGGACTCGGTTTACCTCGCACCCGAGGCCCAGGGTCAGGGCGTAGGCAAGCTCTTGCTCACCGAGTTGATTGCCAGGTGCGAGGCCGCAGGTGCACGGCAGATGGTGGCCGTGATCGGCGACAGCGCCAACCATGGCTCCGTGGGATTGCATCGCTCACTGGGCTTTGCAGACATGGGCGTGATGAAGTCTGCCGGCTGGAAGTTCGAGCGCTGGCTGGACGTGGTTTTCATGCAGCGCAGCTTGGGTCAAGGCGATACCGTGGGGGCCAAATGAAGCGCAAAACACCAGCGGCATGGGCCGCTTTGCTGCTGGGCAGCGTCGGGATGCACCGGTTTTACCTCTACGGCACGGGCGACAAATGGGCTTGGTTGCACCCCTGGCCCACGCTGCTCGGTTTGCTGGCGTTGCGCCAGTTTCTGGAGCACGGCTCGTACAACACCTTTGCCACCTGGGGCATGCCCCTGCTGAGCTTGATGCTGGCACTCGGTGCTTTCAACGCGATCCTGATCGCCCTCACCCCGGACGAGAAGTGGAACGCCAAGTTCAACCCCAACGGAGACGCGCCGGAGTCAGGCTGGGGCGCCGTGCTCGCAGCCATTGCGGGCTTGCTGGTGGGTGGAACGGCCTTGGTCAGCGGCATCGCGTTCGCCGCACAGCGCTACTTTGAGACGAGCCTGGGTATGTGAGCCACTCAAGCGGCCAGCAGCGAAATGCCATCCATTCGCGCGAGGGACTGGTCGGCGACGCTGGCCAAGTGATTGGCCAAGAACCCCAGCCCCGGCGCCCGGAGGGTCGGCTCCAGCGCCAGCAAAGGGTGCAAAACGAAGGCCCGCTGGTGCAAGCGCGGATGAGGCAGTTGCAGCACGGGCGTGCTCAAGCTTGCATCGCCGTGCAGCAGCAGGTCCAGGTCCAGCGTGCGTGGCGCATTCAAGTAGGGGCGCTCTCGTCCATGCTGGGTCTCAATGGCTTGCAAGACCTGCAGCAGGCTTTCTGGGCTGAGCGAGGTTTCAATGCGCAGCACAGCGTTGATGAAATCCGGCCCTGTTGCATCAACCGGCGCACTGCGGAACAGGGGCGAGCCTCGCGCCCCGTGTACGCCAGGCCAAGCGGCCAGGGCGGCGGCCGCGGCTTGAAGGGTGGCCGCGGCCTCGCCTAGGTTGGCGCCCAGCCCAATGTAGGCCGTGGCGAACTGCGAGCTCAACCTGCGCTGGCCGGCGGCGGGGCCACGTCGCCCGCAGCACCACCTTCGCGCGATCCTTTGCTCGGTCGGCGGCGACGGCGGCGCTTCTTGGCAGGGCCGGCCAGGGGTTCGGGATCACCTTCGGCGGGCACTTTGGGGGCCTGGCGCTCCTGGGCGCGGGCATCTTCGATCAGGGCGCTGCGGTCGTCGTCGTTGCCAAGCGCAAAGTCTTCCCACCAGTCTGCAAGCGCAGGATCAGCGTCGCCCACATCAGCGCGCAGACGCAGGAAGTCAAAGCCAGCGCGGTAGCGCGGTTGCTCAACCAAGCCATAGGGACCAGAGCCACCACGTCGCTCAAAGCGGGGCTGCATGAGCCAGATCTCGCGCATATCGGCTGCCAACTTGCCGCGGCCCGAGATGTCGCCCACCCGGGCGTCGAACACCTGGTCAATGGCCTGCTGCAACGCCGGCACCGGGGCCTCCCCTTGGGCGCGCAAGGCTTGCCAGCGGGCTTTCACCTCGTGCCACAGCAAGCACGCCAGCAAGAAACTGGGCGCCACCGAGCGGCCCTCGGCGACCCGCGTGTCGGTGTCAAGCAGCGCTTGGCGCACGAAGTCGCCGCGCTGGCCAACGGGCAAGCTGCCATCCGGTTGCAACACCGCATCCAACACCGGAAACAAGCCGCGGGCCAGCCCCTGAAGCTTGAGTTGCTCGAGGCTCGCCAGGCCATGCCCCGTTTGCAGCAACTTGACCATCTCGTCGAACACGCGCGAGATGGGCACCTCGGGAATCTGCCTGGCGCACGCTTGAAGCGGCGCGCGGGTGGCGGGCTCGATGGCAAATCCAAGCTTGGCAGCGAAGCGCACCGCCCGGACGATGCGCACCGGGTCTTCGCGGTAGCGGGTTTCGGGGTCGCCAATCATGCGCAGCAGCTTGGCGCGGATGTCCTTCATGCCCCCGTGGTAGTCCACCACCAGCTGGCGCGCGGGGTCGTAGTACATGGCGTTGATGGTGAAGTCGCGGCGGGCTGCGTCTTCAACCTGCGGGCCCCACACGTTGTCACGCAGCACACGGCCACTGCCATCCACCACATGGGACTTGCCAGCCAGCTCTTGCTTGCTGGTTTTCTCATTGCCGACCACGCGGTCGGCGTTGGACTCGGTGAGCAGCGCGCGGAACGTGGAGACCTCGATCACTTCGTGATCCCGCCCACGCCCATGCACCACGTGCACGATGCGGAAGCGCCGGCCAATGATGAACGCGCGCCGGAACAGGCCCTTGACCTGCTCGGGCGTGGCGTTGGTGGCCACATCGAAGTCCTTGGGACGGCGGCCCAACAGCAGGTCGCGCACCGCGCCGCCCACGATGTAGGCCTCAAAGCCGGCCTTTTGCAGCGTGGTGACCACGTTGACCGCGCGCTCGTCCAACAAGCTGGGGTCGATCCCGTGTTCAGCGGCTTGCACCTCGACGCGGGTGCCCAGCACCGTGACAGGCGCCGACTTGTCGTCGGACTTGCCCAACAGTCGGTTGATGAATTTCTTGATCATGGGAACAGTCTCAGGATGGGCCAGCCCCGTTCGGTGGCGATGGCGGCCAAGGTCTCGTTGGGGTTGGTGGCCACGGGGTGGCTCACCCACTCGAGCAATGGCAAGTCGTTGTGGGAGTCAGAGTAGCAAGTGATGCGCGCGAAGTCGCTCGCTTGGTAGCCCAATGCAGCCAGCCATTGGGCCACACGCGCGATCTTGCCCTCGCGGAAGGACGGTACGCCGTCGATGGCGCCGGTGAACCAACCGCTGGCATCGCGCACCAAATCGACGGCGATGAGGTGCTCGATGCCGAAGGCCTTGGCGATCGGCGTCGTTACGAAAACGTTGGTGGCCGTCACCATGGCCACCAAATCGCCGGCGGCTTGGTGCTGCTTCACCAAGCCCAGGGCCTGCGGCTGCAGCGAGGGGCGCAACACCTCGGTCATGAAGCGCTCGCGCATGGCCTCGGCCGCCGCCTGGCCCCGGTTGCGCCACCCCGAGGAGGCGAACTCGGCATAGGCCTGGACATCAAGCTGGCCGGCGCAATAGTCGGCATAAAACTGGTCGTTGCGAGCACCCCAGGTAGGGCCATCCACCCAGCCTTGGTCCACCAAGAACTGCCCGAAGGCATGGTCAGAGTCGATGGGCAGCAGCGTGCCATCCAGGTCAAACAGCGTGAGATTCATCGTTCAGCATCTGCCGCAACAGCGGCACGGTAGGGGCGCGCTTGAGGCGCAAAGCGTACACATCGAGTTGTTGCAGCAGGCGCATGAGACTCCCGGGATGGCGCTCAAAACGCAGCAACACGTAATCCAGCAGTTCAACCGGCAGAGTCAGGCCCCGCGCATGCGCTTCCTGCGACAACAACTGCCGCAAGCCAGCATCACCCAGGGCTTGCAGGGCAAAGCTCGGGCCCCAGGCCAACCGGGTACGCAGGTCGTCCCGAAGGGCCAAATCCACGGCAGGCACTTGGCTGGCCGCCACCACGGCAGCACCCTGCCCCACAGCATCGATGAAGGTGGTGAATGCCGCATGCTGCTGCGCTGTATCCAGCGCATGCACATCGTCCAGCACCACCAGTTGTGCCGCCTCAGGCAGTTGCCAGGGCACAGCGCTGGTGGCATCCACGGCCATCACCACCGCGCCACGGTCTTGCCACGCCTGGGCTAACGCGCGCAACAGGTGCGTCTTGCCAGCACCTGGCGGCCCCCACAGCAATGTGGGCGGCGCGCCAGGGTGGAGCGCTTGCAGGTGCGCCAGGAGCGGCTCATTGCCCAGGCCAACGAATCGCGCAAAGCCAGGGTCGGGCGGCGGCCCGAGATCCAGCGGGATTTGCTGCACAGCGTTCAACTCAACCCCGGTAAAGGCCACTGGCCATGTAGGTGCGGCGCGCACGTGCCAACGCCACCAAGCCAATCGCACTCAACGGCAGCGCAACCAGCACACCCACAAAACCCAGCAAGTGGCCGAAGGCGAGCAGCACAAAAATCACCATCAAGGGAGACAAACCAATGCGCTCCCCCACCAAGCGGGGTGTCAGCACGAAGCTCTCCAAAAGCTGGCCAACGCCGTAGATCACCAGCACCGCCAACACGCCGTACAGGCTGGCGAACTGCAGCACACCCGCCATCAGCGCCAATGCCATCCCAAGACCGAAGCCAACGTACGGGATGAACACAGCCACGCCGGTGAAAACGCCCAATGGGATCGCCAGCTCAAAGCCCGCAATGCCCAGCGCCGCTGAATAGAACACGGCCAGCACGCCCATCACCAACAACTGACCGCGCAAGTAA
>CAZAIR010000091.1:0-4761 GCA_964485225.1 uncultured Burkholderiaceae bacterium | reverse complement strand
ACTTCGCCCAAGAACCCCGACGCAGGCTGGCGGAACTTGGGCGGCACCAGGGTCCACATGCGGGCCAGCAAGTTCGGCCAGTCCATCAACAGGTAGAACAAGACCACAGGAATCAGGATCATGTTGCCGATCAGGGCCAGCAGCACGCTGCCACCGAGCTTGACGGAACCCAGCACCGCCGCCATCACGTCTTCGGAATTGGCACCCACGTGCTTGAACACGAACGCCTTGATCGACTCCACATCCAGCGCCAGCGTGATCCCGAACTGCGCCAGCGTGGGCGCTAGAGATGCGTTGAGCTTGTCGGCCATCAGCGGAATCTGCTCACGCAGCAAGGGCAACTCTTTGGCCAAGATGGGGACGACCATCAAGAGCAGGAGCAGCACCAAGGTGATGACCGCCAGCTCAACAAGCAGCACCGCCAACACGCGCGGCAAGCGTCGCGACAAACGCTCCACCAACGGCGCGAGGGCATAGGCCAGCACGGCGGCGGCCACGAAGGGTGAGAGCACCGGCGCCAACAGCCACAGCAGGCCAAACAGCGTCAGCCCCAGAGCCAACCAGGCCAGCAGGCGTTGTTGTGCGGGGGTCAAGTTCATGGCAACGGCTTCCTTCAGTCTCGCGCGCGCTGGCGCATCAGCGCGCGCAGGTCCACGCGGAACAGCATCAACAAACACAGGTACAAGCCGGCCGCGGCCGCCAGGGTCAGCGCCATCACACCGGCGCGCTGCAGCTTGGGCATGTGGATCCAATCCAAGTGATGGCCGGCTGCCCACAGCAAGCCACCCATGGCAGCTGCCGACAACACCACCCGAAGAGCGAACCACAACCAGCCCGCACTGGCGCGGTAGGCGCCACAACGCCGCAGCCCAATGAACAGCAGCGCCGCGTTGACCAAAGCACCGAGGCCGATGGATGCCGCCAGACCTGCCGTGCCCAGCCAAGGCACAAGCACCAGGTTCAGCAACTGGGTGACACAGAGCACGAACACCGCAATCTTGACCGGCGTGCGCGTGTCTTGACGGGCAAAGAAGCCCGGTGCCAGCACCTTGATAGCCACCAAGCCCAGCACCCCCAGGCCGTACCCCTGCACCGCTTGCGCCGTGCGCACCACGTCTTCGGCACGGAAAGCACCCTGGTGGTAGAGGACGGCCACCAACGGCTGCGCAAAAACCAGCAGCGCCACCATGCACGGCAGGGCGAACAACATCACCAAACGCAGGCCCCAGTCGAGCAAATCAGAAAAGTCGCCGCCCTCCCCCTGCACCTTGGCCGCACTGAGCAGCGGCGTGAGGACCACACCCAAGGCCACCCCGGCCAGCGCGATCGGGAATTCCATCAGGCGATCGGCGTACGACACCCAGGAGGCGGCTCCTTCTTCAATGTGCGTAGCGATCTGGGTATTGATCACCAGGGATAACTGCGCGACACCCACCCCCAGCAGGGCCGGCCCCATCGCGCGCAAGATCCGGCGCACGCCCTCGTGGGCCCACGCGGCCTTCACACGCGACCAACCCAATCCGATGCGCGGCAGCATCCCCAAGCGGGCCAGCGCGGGGATCTGCACCAGCAACTGCAGCACCCCGCCGACCATCACCCCCAACGCCATCGACTTGATGCCCAGTTGCTCGTGCAGGGCGTAACCCACCCCAATCACGCTCAGGTTCAGCAAAACAGGCGTCACGGCCGAGACGATGAAGCGCTTCCAGGTGTTCAAGATGCCGGCCGCCAAGGCCACCAGCGACATGCAGGCGATGTACGGGAACATCCAGCGCGTCATGGTGACCGCGGCCTCATGGGCTTCAGGCTTCAAACCACTGCCCATGGCGAACACCAGCAGCGGTGCCCCAACCACGCCCACGACGCACACCAAAAGCAGCACCCAGGTCAGCACCGTGGCCGTGGCATCCACCAGCGCATGGGTGCTCTCGTCGCCGTTGGCTGCGCGTTCGGCCGCCAAGGCCGGCACGAAAGCCTGCGAAAACGCACCCTCGGCAAACAGGCGCCGCAACATATTCGGGATGCGAAACGCCACCTGGAAGGCGTCGGTCATTGCATTAGCGCCGAACAGCGCCGCCACCATTTGCTCGCGCAACAGGCCGGTGATCCGTGAGATCAACGTGAAAGCCGAGACAGTACCGGCAGCGCGAAGCAGGTTCATTCCAAAACGCAGAGCGCCCAGATGGGTTGGGCAAAGCCGCGCATTATGTCCGCGCGGCACAGGAAACACTGGCATTTACCCGGCACGCTGCTATACTCGCGAGCTTTGCACCCAACGGATATAAGCAATGGCCACCTCGTCCAAAGCCAAGAAGAAAACAGTTCGCCTGGCGTCGGGCCGCAAACGCGCCCGCCAAGACGTCAAGCGCAACGCTGAGAACACCGCCCTGCGCTCGCACTTCCGCACCGTCATCAAGAACGTGCAGAAAGCGGTTGTCGCTGGCGACAAGCCCAAGGCTGCCGAGCTGTTCAAGAGCGCCCAGATCGTGATCGACTCGATCGCTGACAAAGGCATCTTCCACAAGAACAAGGCCGCTCGCCACAAGAGCCGCCTGTCGGCCAAGATCAAGGCGCTGGGCCTGGGCGCTTAAGCCCAACCCAGCACCCAACGGGTGCAAAAGCCGCATCACCCGCTTGCGCTTCACGGCCCAGGCGGGTTTTGTTTTGGGCTCAAGTGGGTCAGCTTGGCGGCGTAACGCGCCCCACACGGTGACCCACAGGCAGCAGCCAGTCGACCACAGCGCGAGCCACCCACTGCGGGTCGTCCATCAACAAGTCGTGCCCGGCCTGTGGGTGCATGCGCAGCGCAGCCCCCCAAGCGCGGCTGATGCGCTGGGCCACGCGCCAATCGCGCCAGGGGTCGCCCTGGCCAGCCAGCAAAAGCACCTGATTGATCGGGCGGCGCCGGCTGCTGGCGTAGCGCCAGCGAGCCAAGCCGTGACGCAGTGCCGTGGCCAAGCTGGCGCCCGTGCTCGGTTCGCGGGCTGCATCTCGCGCCAGCAGTACTTTGAGGGCCTGAGGCCAAAGCGTCAGCGGCGTTGAACGCACGATGGGCGTGAAGGGCCGCATGGCCGGGTTCAGCAACACCAGCGCAGCCACCTCATTCGGGTGTGCACGCGTCCACTCGGTGGCCACCAAAGCACCCAACGAGAAGCCCATCAAGCTCAATTCAGCGGCTGGGATGCCAGCCCGGGCCAAGCGCTCGCGCAAGTCGGCCACCAACATCGGCACATGGCTCGGACTGCTCACCGCCCTCTGGCGGCCTGCGCCAGCCAGATCCATCAAAAATAAGCGGGCCTGCGGCTGCACGGTGCGCAACTCGCGCAACAACACCTGCGGAGCATCACCCCAGCGGGCGCAGCCCTCGGCGCGCGGTCCGATCAAGATCCAAACGCGCTGCGGCCCTTGCGCCATGGCGCCGGCGCCCACCCCATCCGCGAGGGTGACTTCGACCGGCATCCTCAGGCCTTGGGGCCGTAGCCCTCGTCGGGCAACAAGCAAGCGTCGACCACTTGCAGGTCGTTGTCTTTGGCAAAGCTGAGCACAAAGTCCAGCGCCTTCGGTTCAACAGCACGCAGCGCGTCGTTGACGATCACGCACTTCACGCCATTGATCACGCGGGGCACGCAATATGGCGAGTAACGGATGTGCGACCCTGGCCCCACTTTCACGCCGGGTGGCTGGAAACAGGCCATCACGCCGGCCAGCCTCTCCGCCCAGTCGCTGGGGCGGAAGGTACGGCCATCAGAGGTGATGCCTTGGATGAAGAATTCGCGGGGCTTGGGGCTCATAAGCAGCGCGGATTGTGCCTGTGGCCAATGGGCCGTGCTGCGGTGCAACACCCATAATCGGCGCCCGTTTTGCACACCTTTTTGGCGGAGCCTTCGATGTCTGACCCCTTGCCCCATGTCATGCCCACTTACGGGCGTTTGCCTGTTGCCCTGAGCCACGGAAACGGCTGCCGGGTTTGGGACACGGCAGGCCGGGAGTACCTGGACGCGCTCTCAGGCATCGCCGTGAACACCTTGGGCCACGCCCACCCCCGTTTGGTGGCGGCCTTGCAGGACCAAGTGGCCAAGCTGATCCACACCAGCAACTACTACCTGGTGCCGCTGCAAGAGCAGCTGGCCGCCAAGTTGGTGGCGCTGTCGGGTTTGACCAACGTGTTCTTCTGCAACTCTGGCCTGGAAGCCAACGAAGGCGCGCTGAAGATCGCACGTAAGTTCGGGCACCAGCGCGGGTTCGAGACGCCGCAAACCATGGTGTTCGAAGGCGCGTTCCACGGGCGCTCGCTGGCCACCTTGTCGGCCACCGCCAACCCCAAGGTGCAAGCCGGCTTTGCACCCCTGGTGCCCGGTTTCGTCCGTGCGCCCTTGAACGACTTGCCGGCTGTGGAAGCCTTGCTGGACGCCAACCCCCAGGTCAGCGCCATCTTCTTGGAAACCATTCAGGGCGAAGGCGGCATCAACCCGGCCAGCATCGCCTTCTTGCAAGGCCTGCGCCGTGTGTGCGATGCCCGCAACCTGCTGCTGATGCTGGACGAGGTGCAGTGCGGCATTGGGCGCACCGGCAAATGGTTCGCACACCAGTGGGCCGGCGTGCTGCCGGACGTGATGCCGCTGGCCAAAGGCCTGGGCTCCGGCGTACCCGTGGGCGCCATCGTGTGCGGCCCGCGCGCGGCGGGCGTGCTCACGGCCGGTAACCACGGCACCACCTTTGGCGGCAACCCACTGGCCATGCGCGCCGGTGTGGAAACCATTG
>CAZAIR010000090.1:0-10389 GCA_964485225.1 uncultured Burkholderiaceae bacterium | reverse complement strand
TGTTGCTGCTGGTGACCGGCTTGGTCACCGCGGTGATCTTTGACAAGGTGATCCCCCACTCGGCCACCACCACCTTGTGGACCCTGGCTGTAGGCGCCTTGATTGCCATGTCGTTCGATCTGTTTGCCCGGCAGCTGCGCAGCCACCTGATTGACTTGGCCGGTCGCAAGGCCGACTTGCTGATCGGCTCGGCGCTGTTTCGCCGCACCTTGGGCGTGCGCATGGAACACCGGCCGGAGAGCGCGGGGTCGTATGCGTTCTACCTGTCACAGGTGGAAATGGTGCGGGACTTTTGCGCCTCGGCCTCGCTGTCGGCCCTGAGCGATTTGCCCTTCGTGATCCTGTTTGTGGCCATGACCTTTGTGGTGGCGGGCCAGCTCGGTTGGGTGTTGGCGCTGGCAGTGCCGCTGATGTTGATCATCACCTTGCTGTTGCAGATGCGCCTTCGTCGCAGTGTCAACAGCCAGCTGGCCGAGCAAGCCGATCTGCAGGGCACTTTGGTGGAGGCGGTGGAGGGGATTGAAGACCTCAAGACCGCTGGCGCCCAAGGTCGCTTTGTGCGCCGCTACGAAATGAGTGCCGCCTTGGCCGCTGAAAGCAGCTTGCGCATGCGTGCGGTGTCCGCGTTGTCCAACAACCTCACCATGACCATGCAGCAGCTCATCACCCTGGTGATGCTGGTGTGGGGGGTGTACCTGATCCAGGATGGTTTGCTCAGCGCTGGCGCGCTGGTGGGCGCCATCATGTTCGCGGGCCGCGCGCTGGCGCCTTTGTCCAGCTTGGTGGGTTTGGCCACGCGCTACCAAGGCGCGCGCGCCGCCATGCTCAGCATCAACAAGCTGATGGAGCGCCCGGTGGAGCGCGACCCTGCCAAGGCGTATGTGTCCATCCAGCAAGCGCAAGGCCGCTTGAGTTTGAACGAAGTGGGCTTCGCCTACCCCTTGCCGCAAGGCATGCAAGGCTACGCACCCAAGGTGCTCAAGGGCGTGAACCTGCGCATCGAGCCCGGCGAGCGCATGGCCATGCTGGGACGGATCGGCTCGGGCAAGAGCACGGTTTTGCGCCTGCTGGCCGGGCTGTACCAACCCACCGAGGGTCAAGTTGATTTCGACGGCATCGACTTGCGCCAGATCGACCCGGCCGAGTTCCGTGCGCGCATGGGCTTTGTCGGCCAAGAGCCGCGCTTGTTCACCGGCACCCTGCGTGACAACGTCACCATGGGCCGTGCCGACATCGACGCCAGCCGTTTGGTCGAAGTGGCCCGGCTGACCGGCCTGGACCGTTTGGTAGCCAGCCATCCCCAGGGCTGGGATTTGCATGTGGGTGAGATGGGCGGCTTGCTCAGCGGTGGCCAGCGTCAGCTGGTGGCCTTGGCCCGCGCACTGGTGCACCGTCCGCAAGTGTTGCTGATGGACGAGCCCACGAGCAGCATGGATGCCCAAAGCGAGCTGCTTTTCCTGCGGCAGCTGCGTGAGGCCCTGGGCCAAGCGGGTGGATGCACGTTGGTGGTGGTCACCCACAGGCCGGCTGTGCTGGAGTTGGTGAGCCGCATCACGGTGGTCGACAACGGCAAGATCGTGATGGACGGTGCCCGTGACGCGGTGTTGGCCGCACTCAGCGGGGCCAAACCCAGCCAAACCGTGCCGGGCGAAAGCGCCGATGCCAGCAAGGTGCGCATGCACCCGGCGGCGCAACCAGTGCAGCGCTCGCCCTCTGTTTGACCGCTCCCTCCCAACCCACCCGCCGCGCCGACCCGCGAGACCGCCTTGAGTGACGAGCACAAGTACCTGAGCAGCATCCAAGCCGCGCAAGTGGACGAGGCCCTGCCCAAGTCCACTTGGGTGCTGTACCTGATCCTGGCCTTCGTCGTCACTTTCATCATCTGGGCCGCCTGGGCCGAGGTGGACGAGGTGGCACGCGCCGATGGGCGCCTGGTGCCCGACGGACGCGACCAGGTGATTGCGAGTTTGGAGCCCGGCTTGCTGGCTGAGATGCTGGTGCGCGAAGGCGAACTGGTGGTGGCCGGCCAAGAGGTGGTGCGGCTGGACCCCACGCGCGTGGAAGCGGCTGAGAACGAAGGCGCCCAGCGCCGCAAGGCCTTGCAGGCCACCCGAGCCCGCCTGCAGGCCGAGGCCAATGGCACGCCCCTGGTGTTCCCGCCCGAGCTGAAAGACGCACCCCGCTTGCGGCAAGGCGAGCAAGAGAGCTTTGAGGCCCGCCGACGTGGGCTGGAGGAGGGCATGGCGGGCATCGGGCGCTCAATGGCGCTGGTGGAGCGCGAGCTGTCGATGGCGCGGCAGATGGCGCAGCAAGGGCTGATGAGCAATGTGGAAGTGATGCGCTTGTCACGCCAGCTGAGTGAGCTTCAAACCAGCCGTGCGCAGCAGCTCAGCCGTTTCCGTCAAGACGCTGCCGCTGAGTTGGTGCGGGTGCAAAACGAACTGGCCTTGCTGGACGAACAGATGGTGGTGCGCCAAGACCAGCTCAAGCGGGCCACCCTGACCAGCCCGGTGGCCGGCGTCGTCAAGTCGATCAAGGTCAACACCGTGGGCGGGGTGGTGACCACGGGTGCCCCCATTCTGGAGATTTCGCCCATCGGTGGCCGGGTGATCGTGGAGGCGCGCGTCAAGCCACGCGACGTGGGTTTCATCAGCGTCGGTCAGGCCGCCGAGGTCAAGTTGACCGGGTACGACTACAACCGCTTTGGCGGCCTGCACGGTGTGGTCGACTACATCAGCCCTGACGCCTTGGGCGATCCTGACAAAGGGCCTGAAGCCAGCTACTACCGCGTCCTGGTGGTCTCGGAGCGCAACACCTTGAAGCCCGTTCGCGGCGAGCCCGCGCCCTTGATCCCGGGCATGGCGGCGGTGGTCGAGATCAAGACTGGCAAGCGCTCTGTGTTGGGCGTGCTGCTGCGTCCGATGTTGAAGAGCCAAGAGGCGCTGCGCGAGAGATAGCCGGCGCTTCAGCCGCTTTTCCGGCTCAATTTGGCGGCCCAACATGGTGCAGTAACGCTTGTCGTGAATCGCCTGTTGGGAACCCCATGCGCCCCCTGTTGTTGCTCCTTGGTTTGGCCCTGGCCGTAGGCCCAGCCGATGCCCAGCGCGCCAGCAAGAAGAAGAAACCCAGCCCGCCGGCGGTGATGGCCGCTGTGCCTGCCAGCGCCGCCGCGTCCACGCGCTGTGGCGCGACGGACGAGCCCGTCAAGCCTGTCACACCAGCGGGTGACCCCGCATGGGTGGCTTTGGCTCAGGGCGACCCGCGCGCCTACCTGGTGCAGATTGCCGAAACCGCCGTGCAGCGCAGCCGCGGCGTGAATGTGGCTGCCTTGCTGGAAGCTGCGGCCCGCGATGACATCCGTGACGCGCAAGCCGGCGGCCTGCCCCAGGCGCAGCTCAACCTCACCAGCGGCTGGGGCGGTAGCCAGCTCAACCGTGTGAACCAAGCCAGCGGCATCGAAGGCCGCGCCAGCTTGCAAATCGGTGGGCCGCTGTGGGACTGGGGCCGCCAGCAGCAGCTGGTGGAATGGCGCCGTCAGCTCAGCGAGGCCGCTGCGGCCAACCGTGCCAACGCCGCCGAGCAGGTGGCGCTGCAGGCCGTGAGCCTGAGCCTGGACCGCAGCCGCTATGCGCTGCAGGCGCAGGTGTACGGCCAGTACGTGCGCAAGATGGCCTGTTTGGTCGAGGCCCTGCAAACCATCACCCAGCTGGACCCTGGCCGCGCCAGCGAGCTGGTGCAGGCCCAGAAGAACCAACAGCAGGCCGATCTCGCTTTGGTGGGCACGCAGGACCTGCTGCGCTCCACAGAAACCCGCTTGCGCCGCTTCGTGGGGGATCCACTGCCGCCGGTGGCCAGCCTGTCGGCTGTGCTTGCGCGCCTGCCCGAACTCAGCGTGTTGCAGAAGGACCTGCTGGAGGCCCCCGACGTGAATGCCGCCACGGCCCAAGCATTGGCCGCACAGCGGCAAGTGGCCGCTGCTGCTGCGGGCCAGAAGCCGCAGGTGAGCTGGGTGGGCAGCGCCAATGCCGCGGCCGGCAATGGCCGGCGCATCGATTACCTGGGCGGCGTGCAGGTGAATGTGCCCCTGTGGCGTGCCACCGATGAGCCCCAGCTCACCGCCGCCCGCCGCCGCGCCGAGGCCGCCAACGTGCAGCGCGACGACGCGCTGGACGCCAAAAGCTGGCGTTTGCTCGACATCCATGAGTCCGCCGGCAGCAGCTTGGAGCGCGCGCAGCGCATCACCGAGCTGCTGCGCTCCAGCCAAACCGTGCGTGCCGCCACGTTGCAGCAGTGGCAACAGCTGGGCCGCCGCTCGCTGTTCGACGTGATGGGTGCCGAGGCCGATTACTACAGCCTGCGGGTGGCCCACATCAACGCCATCTACGACGCCCAGCAGGCCGTGGCAGTGATGGGTTCAATGGGCCGCGGCGTGGTGGCGCTGCTGAAGTAGGTCACAGCTTGCGCTGTGCGGCAGTCAAGCCCCACAGGGCCAGCAACGCGCACAGCGCAGCCAGGCCAGCCAAACCCGAAAATCCAAAGCGATGGGCCACGGCCGCGAACAAAGGTGGCCCGCTCACCGAACCCAGGTTGCCCAGCTGCACCAACACGCCCGAAGCGCGCGCCTGTGCTGCCGGTGTGGTGTTGAGCTGCGGGATCAGCGTGGCAGCCGCCCCGCCGCACACACCAGCGCAGGTCAGCGTGATCAAGGCCAGCAGGGCGGTAGAGGAGCCGCTGTGGGCGGCCCAGCCCACGGCCAGCGCACTGATGGCGAAGGCCAAGTAGGCCGCACGCGCCAGGTTCAAGCCGGTGTGGAAGTGGCGCGCCGCCCAGCCTGCGGCCAGCGTGCCCACCGTGGCCACCAAGGGCAGGGCGGTGACGAAGGCGGTGCTGCCTTGGCCGCTGTACCGTGGCACGAACGTCAGCAGTGCGATGGTGGCGAAGGCGTAGGCAAGAAACGCCAGGCCGGGTAGAGCGGTTGGCAAGTGGCTGTACACCGCCCGGTGCAAAGCCAGCAGCGACACCGCTTCAGGGCGTGCAGCGGACGCTGGGGCGTCAGGCACCCACAGCCGCACGGCCGCCGCCGCCAGCAGCATCAGCGCGCCGTGGCCGGCCAACGCACCCTGCGGCCCCAGACCGCCCGGCAGCAGCCGGTCCAGCCCGGCCATCAGCGCGAAAGCCACCCCCACCACCGTGGCCCAAAGGCCCATCACGATGGCGTGGTGGCGCTGGGCGCAGACCTGCATGAGCAGGGTAGGTGCAGCCACCATGATGGCCAGATGGGTGGCACCCTCAGGCACCCGGCTGAAGAGCAGCCATGGCAACGGGGGCAGCCCCGCCTGGAGGCCCGACAACAGGCCACCGCCCGCCAAGCCCCACACCAGCAAGCGCCGGTAGCCCAAGCGCGGCGCCAGCAAGCCGGCCACCACGCCAAACACCAAGCCCATCACGCCCACGGTAGACAGCAGCAGCCCGATGCGCTCCGGCGAGGCGCCGTAGTGCGCTTGCAGGCTAGCGAACTCAACGGAGACCTTGGCGAACTGCCCGCCGGCCAGGATGCCGCAGAGGCAGAGCAGGGTGATCAGGGGCCAGTGGGTCGCAGCCTCAGTTGCCGTCTGGACGGCCTTCGAGGCCCGCTTCATCGGTGGGTCACTGGCTTGCGCAGTCGGCGCATTGAGCGCGCACCGCGGTTCAACGCTTCAACTCATGGACCAAGCCAGCAGCTTCACGCTCGAAGATCAATCGTTCGCGTGCAACGGCTTGTTGGGCCGGTTGCAGCAAGTTCAGGTAGAAGTCGTAGCGGCTGATCAAGGTGCGGGCGGCGGCATGGATTTCACCGACCTGGTCGGCGCCAAAGTAAAACTCCTCCGGCAGCCCGTAATCACGTGCCGCGCCCACATCCAGTGCAAACACGCAGCAGTTTCGAGTCAGGGCTTCACGCGCCAGCCGGTCCTTGCCTGGGAAGCATCCCAGATCGATGAACAGCTTGCTGCGCTGCAAGGTTTCGTAGACCTGGCTTCGGCTCATGCCACGGATCAGGTGCACATTGACCTGGCACTCGCGCTGCAGTTGCTCGGCGATCGCTTGGACGTCGTAAATCACCTTGTGATTGGCGTTCAGAGCGATGTCGGTCTTGGGTAGGGCGACCTCTTGCTCGCCGGCCGGTGTGTAGTCCGAAAGCGGCAGCAGGCGGTGGCACCCGAGCGCCTGTGCGAACGCCCGGGCGTAGCTCGATTGGTAGGCATGCACCACGCGCTGTGTGCGCAACTGGTTCAAGTTCACTTTGGAAACGGCCAAGTACTCGAAGGCGTTGTCCACGCTGAGCCACCACAGCACTGGCTTACAGGCTTGAAAGTACTTCAGCCAGTGGACGTAGGTTTCCGCCAGCACGATGCCGGTGTCGTGGTTGAGCACGATTTCGGTGGCGGGCACGGTTCGGTACTTTTGGTAGCCCTCGACCGTGTTGGTGCGCGCTTGTAGGCGCACTACCGTGTTGGGCTGCAGTCCGCCGCGCCGGAACAGGTCATCCAGCGCTGGCAGATCCGTTGGGGTCACGTACCAAACCCGGGCGTCATGCCCTTGGCCAATCAATGCATCCGATAACTGGTGCAGCGCCTCCGGCCCGCCCGTCTGTACGCCCAAGGGGATGGGGATGATGATGGTTTTCATGATGGGCTCCGGAAGGTCTCTGGGCTGGGGACAGGGCCAAGGTGGGCCAAACGTTCACGCAGACGCTGCGCTGCACCAGGGCTGATGTGATCGAGTGAGGGCAAGAGGAAGTTCGACCGGGTTTGAACCACCCGGTCAGACAGGTTGTCAACCAGAAAGTCCGGCATGTGCCGGTAGACCTGGGGCAACAGAAAAATGCCATGAAAACCAAAGGTCGGGTACGGCACGGCCGGGTACTCCACGGAGAAGTGCGAGGCCAGACCCACCGGCGCGAAGCGCAAGCCTTGTGCTTCCAATGTGGGTCGCATGCGTCGGCAAATGAAAAGGTCTTCGGCTTCGGTCGGGTCGTCGTAAGGCAGCCGAGCCACGGCTTCCACGAGCCGACGGCTGCGCCACGAGAACCCGCCGTTGCCGACCGCATGCTGCTTGAACTGCGGCCACGGAGCGCCGATGTAGTCGTAATGCTCGAAGTGGGGCGAGTACTGCGTCGCGTTCAGCACGAAACCGTCGTACTGGATGACCAGGGCTACATCGGCACGCAGGTGCTCTGCCAAGCCGCGGGTGATGAGTCGGTTGTAGTCACCGATGTTGCGCAACACAGGCACCAGCACCACGGGCAGGCCCTGCCATGGCTCGGTGCGGTCGGAAAAGATCAACACCTGCTGGCAGGGGAACGCTAGCAAGCTGTGCCGCAGGGCAGCGCTGGCCAAAGCATGCAAGTCGGTGTCAACGATGACCAGGGCGATGCTGGGCTTGCTCATGGATCTTTTTTGGCAGGGAGGCCCCGGGCGCTTGTCACGGCAGGGCGCTTTCATTGTCACGTCCACCCGCCGTACGGTGGGGGTGTCGATGGGCAGAGATCGACCGTGAAGGGCGACCTCTTTGAGCGCTTGCTCTCATTGCCTGCTGCGTAGCATCGTGAGACAACGTGAGCCCGTCGGCAGCGGCGGAAGCTGACGCGCCCGCCCTCTGGTGGCGTTTGGTCAAACTGCTCGATTGAAAGGCTTGTCATGCGTTCCAACGACCTCGGCACACTGCCGCCCAGCCTGATGCAACCGGCTGATCCTGGTTTGGCCGGCCTGATGGACTCAAGGCGGACGCTGGTGGACTTGGACGCCATGGGACGCAGCTTCAGCAGCTTTCATGGCGCACCACCCTTCAACCACTGCGTGGTGGACGACTTTTTGGCGCCAGATTGGCTGGACGCCGTGGTGGAAGAGTTTCTGCCCTACGAGTCGCCGCGGTGGTTCCAGTACAAGAATGCGATCGAGAACAAGAAGGCCCTGAACGACTGGAACGCGTTTCCGCCGCGAACCTACCGCCTGTTCAACTATCTGAATTCGCCGGAGTTCGTCGACCGTCTCTCTGCCCTGGTGGGCGTGCGTCTGTATGCCGACAGCGGCCTGCATGGCGGCGGCTGGCATTGCCATGGCCAGGGGGGGAACCTGAACCCGCATTACGACTACTCCATCCATCCGAAGTTCGGGCTGGAGCGCAAGATCAACTTGATCATCTACGTGTCGCCGGCATTGCAGCCGCAGCATGGCGGGCACCTGGGGCTTTGGGCGCGCGCACCCGAGGGTGATTTGCCGGGTGATTTGGTGAAAGAGATCGAGCCGCGATGCAACCGGGCCGTGTTTTTCGACACCACTCAGCACAGCTGGCATGGCATGAGCCGCCCTTTGAGTCAGCCTGCCGATGTGTTCCGTCAGAGCCTGGCCGTCTATTACCTGTGCGAGCCCAGCCCCAACGCTGACCCGCGTGGCCGCGCATTGTTTGCACCCCGAGCCGAGCAAGTGGGGGATGCAGAGGTCGAGGCCTTGATCAAGCTGAGGGCTGGGGTAGGTACCTCAGGCGCCGTGTACCGCCAAAGCTGACCGCTACCCTCAGCCCGCCGCTGCGGTTTGAAGCAGGCGGTCGCGGCGATCGCGCAGGCGCTGCGCGTGGGCGGGGCTCACGGCTTCCAAGCCGGGTAGCAAGTACTGCGATCGGCTTTTGATCACCCGGTCGTTCAGGTGCTCCAGCAAAAAATCGGGCGCCTGGCGGTAGACCTGGGGCAGCAAAAAAATGCCGTGAAAGCCGAAGGTGGGCCATGGCACGGCGGGGAACTCGACCGAAAAGTGTTGCGCAATCGGCTTGGGCGCGAAGCGCAAGCCTTGTGCCTCTAGGGTCGGTCGCATGCGTCGGCAGATGAACAGGTCCTCGTTCTCGCGCAGGTCGTCGTAATCCAGCTTGGCGACCGCCTCCATCAGCTTGCGGGAGCGCCAGCAAAAGCCGCCATTCCCGACCTCATGCTCCGTGAACTGGGGCCACGGTGCACCGATGTAGTCGTAGAAAAAGAAGTGTGGCGAAAACTGGTCTGCGTTCAAGACGAAGCCGTCGTACTGGATGATCAGCACGAAGTCGCTGTGCACGTGCTCGACCACATCGCGGGTAATGAGGCGGTGGTACTCCTCGATCGAACGCAGGGTCGGGATGGTGATCACGGGGTGCCCACCCCAAGCATCAGGTCGGTCTGAAAAGATCAACACCTCCTTGAAGGGCAGGGCGGGCAGACTGATGCGCAGTGCTTGCGCCGCCAGCACATGGTGGTCGGTGTCGACGATCAGCAGGGCAATGGATGGTTGAGCCATGGTGTTTCAGAAGTGTGAGACCAGCTGAGCGGTCACATGCCCCCAGCTGTACTCGGCAGCCAGGCGTTGGCGGGCAGCCTCGCGGGCAACGGTGTCTGCGTGCCAGCGCCGTTCTGCAACGGTCTGCATGGCATGGATCAAGTCGTCCAAGTCGGGCATCACAAAGCGCCCCTCAACTTGGGGCGCGTCGGCCTGGGTGCCTGGTCGGCTGCGCAGGCGGTACCCCAGCTCCGGCGGGACGAAGTCATCGGTGGCACCACCGCCACTCACGATCACAGGCGTGCCGCAGCCCATCGCCTCCAAAACCGGTAGGTTGAAGCCTTCGGCCCGGTAGGGCGACACATAGGCGTCCGACAGCGCATACAGCGAGCGGATTTGGCCCAGGTTCAAGCTGCCAGAAAGGATGGACATGCCCGAGGTCACCCGTTCCTGGTTGAGCTGCGGCGCGCGGCTGGCCAGATCGGCGTAGGTTCGCTCAACGCCCAAGCCGTAAAGGCCCTTGTGATCCTTGAGGATCAGTCGAACCGGCAAGCCTTGGAGTCGCAACTGTGCGTAGGCCAAGATCACCAGATCGATGCCCTTGTTCCAGGTGCTGACCCCTACGTTGGTGAACACCACCTCATCGGGCTGTATGCCCAAGGTGTTGCGGGCTTGCGCGCGCTGCTCGGCACTCATGGGCGCGAAGCTGTCGGTCTTGTAGCCATGCGGGACCACGAATACCTTGTCGGGATCGAACCCATGGTCCAGCAGCCGCGCCTTAGACCACTGGCTGGGGGTAACCACCCGGTCTTCTCCTTGCGTGAGGCTCCCTGGCACCATGCCCGGCGGGTCGAAGCTCTTGCCACTGAGCCCAAACTCGGTCACCACGAAGGTGACATTTCGCCGGGCACTGCCGGGCCGCCCGGCTCTGATGGGCGAAGCGATGCGCAGGCAAACGTCGACAAGTTCGTCCGTGGCAGGTGGCAGGCCATCAATGACGGCGCGCTCGGCAGGACTGAACCCCGAATCCAGCTTGCTCGGGTCCCAATGCGGCAGGAAAAAGGGAGCGTCGCGGTGGGTGATCGTCCAGCCCGGCAGCTTGGCCAACTCC
>CAZAIR010000089.1:0-10392 GCA_964485225.1 uncultured Burkholderiaceae bacterium | reverse complement strand
ACGGTGTTCAGCTCGATCGACCGGCACGGCCGCTACGCCTACGCCAACCAGCCGCTGATCGCACGCTGGAACCTGGCCCGCTTGGCCGAAGCCCTGCTGCCGCTGCTGCACGCCGACCCCGACACCGCCGTGGCCCTGGCCACCGAGGTGATCGACGCCTTTCCTGATCAGCATGCCGAGGCGCTGCTGGCCGGCCAGCGCGCCAAGCTGGGCCTGGCCACGGTGCAGCCCGGTGATGCGGCCCTGGTGGCCGATTGGCTGGCGCTGCTGCAGCAAGGCCAAGCCGACGTCACGCTGGCGTGGCGTCACCTGGCCGATGCCCGCGAAGGCCGCCCGGCCGCCCTGCGCGCGTTGTTCACCGAGCCCACGGCGCTGGATGCGTGGCTGGAGCGCTGGGCCGCGCGCGCGCAAGCTGAAGGAGTGCAGACCGCCGAAACCACGGCTGCCGGCATGCGCCGCGTCAACCCCTGGGTCATCCCGCGCAACCACCAGGTCGAAGCGGCATTGATGGCGGCTTCTGCGCAAGGCGACATGGCTCCGTTTCAAGCCTTGTTGGCGGCGGTGCAGCGGCCGTTTGACGCCAGCCCCGACCAGGCGCCGTTTGCCGAGCCGGCCCCGCCGGCAGTGACCGCCTGCTACCGCACTTTCTGCGGCACCTGAAGCGGCGCTGCTCAGCCCTGCATCACCCGCCGCGCCAGGCTGCCCAAGGCTTCGGCCATGCGGTCGGTGGTGGTGGCCACATCGCTCAATCGCTCGGGCGATTTGGCCAAGCCGTTCGCGCCCAGGCTGGCTTGGAACAGCAGCCACTGGTTTTGCGCCAAGCCGAAATCGGCCTGCGCACGCGGGTTCAAACTGGTTTGCGCCACCGCTTGCAGGGCCGATCGGAACTCGGTCAGCGATTGCAGGGCGGCCACCGTCACATCACCCCCGGCGCTAGGGCCCAATGCGGCGGCTGCGAAGTTGAGCTTGCCCACGCGCAGCGCGGTGCTGGCGGCGCGTGCCAGCAGGTCAACCAGGGCGCCGCGGGCGGGGTCGCTGACGTCGCCGGACAGCGCGGTGGTCACGAAGCCCAGGCGCACGGCCACGGCCTCGCTCTCTGACAGCAGGCTGGGCGCAGCTTGCTTGAGGCTGCCCATCAATGCTTGGGCGTCGTCGGCAGCGCGCTGAACCTGGCTGGCGCGGCGGGCGCTCAGCCGGCTGCTGTCGGCCAGGGTGCGCAGGGCCGCCTCCAGGCGCTGGCGTTCGCGCTCGCTTTCTTGCTGGGCGCGGCCGGTTGGCAGCACGCGCGCCTCCAACTCCAGCTTCACCAACCGCTCCAGCCCCATGCGCAGCTGGGCGGCGGCCAACAGGGGCGGCTCGCGGTCTTGAGCCCAAGCTGGCAGCGGTAAGGCCCAGGCGGCGGCGCTGGCCATCAGCACGCGGCGGGCAGGGTTGTGGGGGGGAAGTACGGCGTGTCGCATGGGGGTCATGCTGGCGCGCGACCATCACACGCGTGTGACACCGGCTCCGCGCGTGAATGCGCATCGGCCCAGTGCGTGAAGCCCGCCACAGAAACATCGTTTCACACCGCCACCGCAGGGGGCGGGTGCCTCCTAACATATTCGGGCTACCCAAGATTTCGGAGGTTTCATGCTTGGAATGGTGTTCACCGAATTCATCGAACTGGTGGAGGAGAAGTTCTCGCCCGAGATCGCTGACGCCGTGATCCAAGACGTCGCCCCGCCCAATGGGGGCGCCTACACCGCTGTGGGGTACTACCCGCACGAAGAAATGCTGTCGCTGGTAGGCGCTTTGTCCGTTCGCACGGGTGTGCCAGTCGCCGATCTGGTGAAGGCCTTCGGCCACCACCTGTTGCAGCGCTTCACCCAAGTGCACGCGCCGATGTTCAGGCGCTATGCCAGTTACTTTGATTTGGTGGCAGCGATCGACGGGCACATCCACGTCGAAGTGCGGCAGCTGTACGACCGGGCCACCCTGCCCAGCTTCACCGTGCTGTCGCGCAGCGACACCGAAGTGCGCTTGCTCTACCAGTCGCCGCGGCGCATGGAGTTGCTGGCTGTGGGCTTGCTGGAAGCCGCTGCACAGCACTTTGGCGAGCGTGTGCACGTGGCCCACGAGCCCACCCAGGGCGAGGACGGCCAGCCGGCCACCTTGTTCATCTTGACCCGACTCAGCGCGTGAACCTGCCCGCCGCACCTGCGGTGACGAGCGACCTCATGGAGCGCCGGCTGGCGCGTGAGCGCGCCGCCCGCAAGGAAGCCGAACAGCTGCTCATCGAGAAGAGTCGCGAGCTGTACGAGACCACCCAGTCGGCCCGCGACGCTGAGCGCCGCCTTCAGCTGGCCCTGTGGGCCAGCGGCGAAGGCATTTGGGAGTGGGACTTGCAGGACGATCGCCTCCGGATCGACGGCCTCGAGGTGGGTGCAGGGGCTGCCGACCTGAGCGCCAAATCGATGTCGCAGTGGGTGAGCCGAGTCGATCCACTCGACCGCGAAACCCTGGAGCTGGCGCTGCGCCTGTACCGGCGCGCAGCGCGCGATGACATCGACACCTCGTTCCGCGTGCCCGTCCCCGGGGCCGACGGGCGCAGCGGCGTGCGGTGGCTGCGCATCCGCGGCCGCGCCTTCACCCGTGCAGCTGATGGCAGCCCCTTGCGCGTCATTGGCACCATCAAGGATGTGACCCAGCAGCGCGACGGCGAGCATGCCTTGCGCCTCATGGCGCAAGCCTTTGCCAGCACCCATGAAGCGCTGGCGGTGGTGGACGCACGGGGCGGGATCGTGCAGGTCAACGAGCCCTTTGCCGCCTTGGTGGGTTTGTCAGTGCCCCAAGTCGAGGGCCGTACCTGGGCCGAAATCCCTTTCTTGGGGGCGGCCCTGCACATCAACGGGCCCTGGTCGGGCGAAGTGACCGTGGGCGCACCGGGTGCCGAGCATCACTTGGAGGTGAACGTGGCCAGCGCCGGCCTTGGCGGCGGGCCGACGGCACCCACGGACGACACGCCCGGCTGCTTCATCGTGGCGTTGCGCGATGTCAGTGAGCGCCGTCGCGCTGCCGATGCGTTGCGCGACCAAGCGCTGCGTGACGTCCTCACCAGCTTGCCCAACCGCGCCGGCCTCACGCAGCTGCTCAAGCAGCGGTTGGAGCGCCCCGGTGAACACCCGTTCTCGTTGATGTTCATCGATTTGGATGGCTTCAAAGAAGTGAATGACGGGTTCGGCCACAGCGCGGGCGACGCGCTGCTGCGCGACTGCGCCGACCGCATGCAGCGTGCTTTGCCCGGCGCCACTGTGGCGCGCTGGGGTGGTGATGAGTTCATGGTCCTGCTGCCGGCGGGCAGCGACCGCGCCACCGCGGCGGCGGCCGCGGCGTTGCTGCTGGAGCACCTGAGCCAGCCTTATGGCTTGGTCGAACAAGCCCTGATCGTCACGCCCAGCATTGGGCTGGTCACCTGCCCTGATGACGGGCGCGAGGCGGCCGAGTTGCTGCGCTGTGCCGACTTGGCGATGTACGCCGCCAAACAGCGTGGCCGCAACTGCGCCTTGCATTTCGTGCCTGAGCTCAATGCCGGCCATGAGCGCCGCGTGCTGCTGCAGCAACTGTTGCATGCCGACGCCCGCCGCGACGGCTTTCAGTTTGTGGCCCAGCCCAAGGTCGATGCCTCCGGCAACGCCGTGGGGGCCGAGCTGTTGATGCGTTGGGCCACTGGTCCGTTCGGTCCGGTTTCGCCTGCGGAGTTCATCCCCTTGGCCGAGCAAATTGGCGTCATCGATCTGATGGGCCGCTTTGCGCTGCGCACGGCTGCACGGCTCGCCGCCATGCTGCCGGTCGTGGAAGTGCCGCTGACCGTGGCGGTCAACCTCTCGCCGCGCCAGCTGCTGCACGACGATCTGGAGCGCAGCCTGCTGCAGATCTGCCGCGACCACCGCACCGACCCGGCCTTGATCGAGCTGGAGCTCACCGAGTCGGCTTTGGTGAGCGATATCGAACAAGTCAGTGCACTGCTGCGGCGCTTGGCCGCACACGGCTTCCGGCTGGCGCTGGACGACTTTGGCACCGGCTATTCCTCACTCAGCCACCTGCGCGATTTGCCGTTTCACAAGGTCAAGATCGACCGCAGCTTCGTGAAGGACCTGGACAGCGAGCCCCGCTCGGCCCTGATGCTCGACGGCGTGGTGCGCCTGTGCAAAAGCTTGGGCCTGCAAACCGTGGCCGAGGGCGTGGAAACCGTGGGCCAGTTCGAGCGCCTGCGAAGCGCCGGCATTGACGAGTTCCAGGGTTACCTGTTCGCCCGCCCGATGGCGCTGGACCTCTGGGTTGAGGCCGCCTGCCGGCGCGATCGCCGTTTCCTGCCCGCGCCCTGAGGCGCTCAGAGCTTGAAGCCGTAATCCATCACCAGCGGCGCGTGGTCGCTGAACCGTGTGGCCGTGTAGATGTGCTCGCGCTGGACCGTAGCCGCCAAGCCCGGGGTGGCAATCTGGTAGTCCAGCCGCCAGCCCACGTTCTTGGCGTAGGCCTGTCCGCGGTTGCTCCACCAGGTGTACTGCTCCTCTTTCTGGTTCAGCGTGCGGAACACGTCCACCAGACCGGTGTCGTTGAACAGCTGGTCGAGCCAAGCCCGCTCCTCGGGCAGGAAGCCGCTGTTCTTCAGGTTGCCCTTCCAGTTCTTCAAGTCGATCGGCTTGTGCGCGATGTTGACATCGCCCACCAAAATGAACTCGCGCTCCGCCTTCAGCGCCGCGAGGTGAGGTCCCATCACATCCAGGAAGCGGAACTTCGCCGCTTGCCGCTCGGGGCCGCTGCTGCCGCTGGGGAAGTAGCAGCTGATCAGGCTCAAGCGGCGGCCGGGCTTGTCGAAGCGCGTCTCGACCCAGCGGCCTTCGGCATCGAACTCCGGCGAGCCGAAGCCGATCCGCACATCGCTGGGTTCGGCCTGCACGTACAGGCCCACGCCGGAGTAGCCCTTCTTTTCGGCGTAATGGAAGTGGCCTTGCAGGCCGCCACAGGTGTCGAAACGTCCGGCCACCACATCGGCCTGCGCCTTGACCTCCTGCACCCCCACGGCGTCGGCCTCGGCTTGCGCCAGCCAGTCGAAAAAGCCTTTGGTGGCGGCCGAGCGGATGCCATTGAGGTTGGCGGTGATGAGGCGCATGAGAGATCAACGGGGTCTAGAGGGCGAAGAAGTATGCCGGCCTCGCCTTGCCCGATGCTTGCGCGCAACAAAGCCTGCCTTTGATCGTCACCGTGCTGACACAAAGATGGCAAACGAAGGTAACCGGGTGTTCTTGGTCGTCAGAATCGACTAGGTCGGTGTCAACCCTTGGTTGGCACCAGTCTCATTACCTGCTCAGGAGCCCCCTTGATGAAGAAGTCTGTTTTGCAGCCCAGCCTGGTGACCCTCGCCGTCGCCATGGCCTTCCCGATGCAAGCCGCGATGGCCCAAGCCAGCGGCACCGAGGCCAAGAAGGACCAGCTCGAAGCGGTCATCGTGACGGCCAGCCGCCGCGTCGAGAACATCAAGGACGTGCCGCTGTCCATTTCCGCCATCAAGGGTGAGGCGCTCGACACCTACAACGCCAGCGGACAAGACATCCGCGCGCTGTCGGCCCGCGTGCCCAGCCTGAACATCGAATCCGACTTCGGTCGCACCTTCCCGCGCTTCTACATCCGCGGCCTGGGCAACACCGACTTCGACTTGAACGCTTCGCAGCCCGTGGGCTTGGTCTATGACGACGTGGTGCAGGAAAGCCCCATGCTCAAAGGCTTCCCGGTGTTCGACGTGGAGCAGGTTGAAGTGCTGCGTGGCCCGCAAGGCACGCTGTTCGGCCGCAACTCCCCCGCCGGTGTGATGAAGTTCGACTCGGTCAAGCCCGGCAAGGTCATGGAAGGCTACGGCAGCATCGGCATCGGCCGCTGGAGTGCCGTCAACGTCGATGGCGCGGTGACCGTGCCCTTCAGCAACGAGCTGTCGATCCGTGCCGCCGCCATGGTGCAACGCCAAAGCGACCGCGTGAAGAACCCGCTGCCCAATGCCGAGAAGGACCTCGAGGGCTACAGCGACAAGGCCGCCCGCGTGCAACTGGCCTACACCACGCCCGGCTTCTCGGGCTTGTTCAAGGTGCAGGCGCGCGACTACAGCGGCAACGCCACCACCTTCCGCGCCAACATCATCAAGCGCGGCACCAACGACTTGGTCGATGGCTTTGACGCCGGCAACTACCCGACCGACGGCTTCAACAGCCAGACGCTGAAATCGGAAGGCTTCAGCGCGCGCCTGCGTTGGAACCTGGACGGCATGACGCTGCACAGCATCACCGCCCACGACCGCGCCGAGTTCTACAGCCGCGGTGACGTGGACGGCGGCTTCGGCAGCCGTTTTGGCGGCATCCCTGACGGCCCCAGCTACCCCGGCCAGCCCTCGCTGATCCCGTTCGACGCACAGACCGCCGACGGCCTGCCCAACCTGCGCCAAACCACGCAAGAGTTCCGCCTCGAGTCAGCCACCCAAGATGCCCTGCAGTGGCTGGGCGGCCTGTACTACTTCAAGGAATCGCTGCAAGTTGACAGCTTCAACTTTGACTCGGCCGCCGTGGGCGACCCGCAGAACGGCTACGCCAAGCAACTGCAGTCGGCCAAGTCCTGGGCCGCTTTCGGCAGCCTGAATTACGCCGTCACCAACGACCTGAAGATCCGCGGCGGCGTGCGTTACACCGACGACAAGAAGGACTTCACCGCCTCGCGCACCCAAACCCCGTTCGGTGGCGCCAACGTCGGCCCGCTGACGGCCAAGCCCGCCTCCACCAACTGGAGCTGGGACCTGGGCGCCAACTACAGCCTCGACAAGGGCACCAGCCTGTTCGCCCGCGTGGCCACCGGCTACCGCGCGCCGTCGATCCAAGGCCGTGTGCTGTTCGGCGACACGATCTCGGTCGGCAACGCCGAAAAGGCCCTGTCGTTCGAGGCCGGCTTCAAGGCCGACCTGCTGAACAACACCGCCCGCATCAGCGGCACCGTGTTCAGCTACCGCGTGAAGGACCTGCAACTCACCGCCGGCAGCGGCAGCGTGAACCAGAACCGCTTGGTCAACGCCGAGAAGGCCGTGGGCCAAGGATTCGAGCTGGATGCGCAGGCCATCATTGCCCGCGACTGGCGCACCACGCTGGGCCTGAGCTTCAACGACACCGAAATCAAGGACAGCAAGCTGTTCGTGGCGCCTTGCGGCAACCGCACCTTCCAGTTCTTGCAGGCCAACACCGGCTGTACCGTGCTGGATCCGGCCGGCACCGTGGCTGGTACCGTTTTGATCGGTGGCAACCCGCTGCCGCGCGCACCGAAGTGGGTCGTGAACTGGACGCTGAAGTACAGCACCCAAGTCGGCAACGGCGACCTCTACGTGCTGACCGACTGGGCCTACAAGGACAAATACAACATGTTCTTGTACGAAGCCAAGGAGTACACCGCCAAGTCGTCGCTGGAAGGCGGCCTGCGCGTGGGCTACGGCTGGGACAACGGCAAGTACGAAGTGGCAGCCTACTCGCGCAACATCACCAACCGTCAACAGGTGGTGGCCGCGATCGACTTCAACAACCTGACCGGCATCATCAACGAGCCGCGCAGCTACGGCGTGCAGTTCAAGGCCTTCTTCTGAACGAAGCTTGAGCCGGCCACTGGGGCCGGCTGCTGCTGACCGACGCCGCGCCTTTGCGCGGCGTTTTTCATGGCGCTGGCGCCGCTCGCAGCGGGTTTGTCCCATCCTCATGTGGGGGTGCTGCGCGTTCTCTACAAAAAGCTGTCCCTAGAATCAAATCGATATGGCCGCCGACCGCACCGCTCTCGACTTCATCGCCTTCGCCACCCAGGCGGGTGTGCTTCGCTTCGGCGAATTCACCACCAAGGCCGGACGCCTCAGCCCCTACTTCTTCAACGCGGGCTTGTTTGATGACGGCGCCAAGCTCGCCCGGTTGGCCGAGGCCTATGCCGAGCGCCTGCTGCCGCAGGTCGATACCTTCGATGTCATCTTCGGCCCGGCTTACAAAGGCATCACCTTGGCGGCTGCCCTGGCCATGGCGCTGGCCGCCAAGGGCCACAACAAGCCCTTTGCCTACAACCGCAAGGAAGCCAAAGACCACGGTGAAGGTGGCACTTTGGTGGGTGCCCCGCTCAAGGGGCGGGTGCTGATCATTGACGACGTCATCAGCGCGGGCACCTCGGTGCGCGAAAGCATCGCGTTGATCCGTGCTGCCGGCGCCATCCCGGCGGGGGTGGCCATTGCGCTGGACCGTCAAGAGCGCGCGGCCGAGAACGGCGTGGACCTGCCTCACAGCGCGGTGCAGTACGTGCAGCGCGAACTGGGCTTGCCGGTGCACGCCATCGCCGGCCTGGCTGACCTGCTCGGCTACCTGGAGCGCGAGCCGGCGCTGGCCGCCCACCAAGCCGCTGTGCAAGCCTATCGGGCGCGTTATGGCGTCTAAGGCTGGGCTGCAGCTGCTCTCCGCGCTGGTGTTACTGGCGTTCGGTGCCGCTTGGGCGCAAGAGGCCAAGCCGGCGCCGCGCATCTACAGCTGCATTTCGGCCGATGGCCGCCGCCTGACCTCCGACCGTCCCATCCCCGAATGCGCCGCGCGTGAGCAGCGCCTGCACCGCAGCGATGGCTCGGTGAAGGCGCAATTGCCGCCGGCCATGTCGCCCGAGGAGGCCGCCGCTGCTGAGCTGCGTGAGCGCCAGCGACAAGCCGAGCGCGCCGCGTTGGCCGATGCCACCCGCTTCGACCGCAACTTGCTGGCGCGTTACCCGCGCCAAGCGCAGCACGACATGGCTCGGCAAGCGTCATTGGACGCGATCGTGACGGCCACCCAGATTTCAGAGCGCCGTATTGCGGACTTGAAGGCCGAGCGCAAGAAGCTCGACGACGAGGCCGAGTTCTACATCGGCCAATCCCTGCCCCCGAAGCTCAAGCGCCAGATTGACGCCAACGATGCCGCCCGCCAGGCGCAGGCGGTGGCCATCGTCAACCAAGCTGCCGAACGCGACCGCACCAACCGCCGCTACGACCTGGAGTTGCAGCGCCTCAAGCGCCTCTGGGCAGGTGCCCCGCCCGGGTCGCTGGGCCCGGCGCCCAGCGCCAAGGATTGGGAGCGGCCCGTCGCCGAGCCCGTCAAGCCAAGCGCGCCTTCAACAACTCGCTGACCAGGCCTGGGTTGGCCTTGCCCTTGGTGGCCTTCATCGCCTGACCGACCAAGGCGTTGAACGCCTTGTCCTTGCCGGCACGGAACTCCTCCACCGACTTTGGGTTCGCGGCCAGCACGGCGTCCAAGATGGTTTCCAGCTCGCTGGTGTCGCTCATCTGCTTGAGGCCCAGGCGGTCGATGGCTTGGTCGACGGTCTCGGTGCCGTCGCCCATCCAGAGCTCGTCAAAGATCCGTTTGGCACTGTTGTGCGAGATGGTGTTGTCTTTGATGCGTGAGATGAGCGCGCCCAGGGTCGAGGCGTCCACGCGGTAGTCGTGCTCATCGACCGGATCGGCGCCGCGGTTTCTGTTGGCCGCCGGGTGCCCTTCGGCGTCTTTGGGGCCTCGGGTCTCGTTGTACGGCTTCACCACGTTGATGACCCAGTTCGCGGCCAGCTTGGCGTCACCTGCTTTGTCGCGCACCTGCTCGTAGAAGGCGGCGAACTGTTGACTCTGCGTCAGCAGCGAAGCGTCGTAGGCCGAAAGTCCATCGCTCTTCTCAAAGCGCGCCGCCATCACCGCAGGCAATTCCGGCAGCGCCGCTCGCTCACGCTCGATCCAGTCGGCGCTGATCATCAGCGGTGGCAGGTCGGGGTCTGGGAAGTAGCGGTAGTCGGCCGCGTCCTCCTTGGTGCGCATGGCGCGCGTCTCGCCCGTGTCGGGGTTGAACAGCACCGTGGCTTGCTGGATGGGTAGGCCGTCTTCGATGCGGTCGATCTGCCAGTTCACCTCGAAGTTCACCGCTTGGATCAAGAACTTGAAGCTGTTCAAGTTCTTGATCTCGCGCCGCGTGCCAAAGGGCTGGCCCGGCTTGCGCACGCTGACGTTCACGTCGCAGCGGAAGCTGCCCTCTTGCATGTTGCCGTCGCAAATGCCCAGCCACGTCACCAGCGCGTGCAGAGTTTTGGCGTACTCGCAAGCCTCTTCGGCGCTGCGCAGCTCGGGCTCCGACACGATCTCCAGCAGCGGCGTGCCGGCACGGTTCAGGTCGATGCCCGACATGCCGTGGTAGTCCTCGTGCAGGCTTTTGCCCGCGTCTTCTTCGAGGTGGGCGCGCGTCAGGTTGATGGTCTTCTTGGTGTCGCCCACATAGAACGACACCTGCCCGCCTTGCACCACCGGGATCTCGTACTGGCTGATCTGGTAGCCCTTGGGCAGGTCGGGGT
>CAZAIR010000088.1:0-10414 GCA_964485225.1 uncultured Burkholderiaceae bacterium | reverse complement strand
GCTGTGCCCGGGTGCAAGGCCGATGCCGTTTGGCCATTTGGGTGACGGTAACCTGCACTACAACGTGGCGCCGCCACTTGGCATGTCACTCGCGGCCTTCAGCGCCGCGCACGGGCCTGCCATCACCCAGCGTGTGTTTGAACTGACCGCCAGCCTGGGCGGCTCGTTCAGCGCGGAGCACGGCATTGGCCGTCTGCGCCGTCAAGAGATGGCCGGCAGCGTGAACCCCGTGGCCCTGGACCTGATGCGCCGGGTCAAGCGCGCGCTCGACCCGGCGAACCGATTCAACCCTGGCCGCTTGCTGCCGGATTGACGGTCACCGGCCGGCGGCCTGTCAGCAAGCGCCGCGCCAAGCGGTAAACCATCCGCACACCCACCAGCGTCAACAAGGCCTCGCCCAGCGTCAGCATGAAAGCACCAAACGCCGTCCAGCGCTGAACCCGGCGACCAAACTTGGCGAACATCCGGTCTTTGGCAATCTCGATGCTGTCGTAGAAGCTCGGCACCACCAACAGCGTCAATACCGTCGAGGTGATGGTGCCCCCGATGATCGCCACCGCCATGGGCCGGTAGAACTCACCACCCTCGCCCACACCGATGGCAACCGGCAGCATGCCGGCGATCAGGGCGAATGTCGTCATCAGAATCGGGCGGAATCGCTTACGGCCCGCGTGCATCAGAGCCTCTTCACGCCCGATGCCGGTGGCCTCCTCTTGACGCGCTGCATCGATCAACAGGATCGCGTTCTTGGCCACCAAGCCCATCAGCATGATCACGCCGATCAAGCTCATGAGGTTCAAAGTGCCGCCCGTCATCAACAAGGCCAACACCACGCCGATGAGCGACAGGGGCAAGGACAGCATCACGCCCAGCGGCGCAGTGAAGCTGTTGAACTGGATGACCAGCACGAAGTACATCAGCGCGATGCCCGACAACAGCGCGGTGATCATGGCCGTGAAGACCACTTGCTGCTCGCGCGCCGAGCCTGCCAGCTCAATGCCATAGCCGGGCGGGAACGCAATCGCTTTGGCCAGCTTTTGCGCGTCTGCGGTCACCTCACCCGGTGAACGCCCCTGGACGTTGGCACTGACCGTCACCACACGGCGACCGTCGGCGTGGCGAATGGTGCCCGGGCCCTTGCCCATGGTGACGCTGGCAATCTGGTCCAGCGAGACCATGCGGTTGGTGCCCGGCACGCTGATGGGCAGGCGTTCGATGTTGCTGCCGTCGACCCGGTCGGCGGGGTGCATGCGGATCGCCACATCCCGGGCCTCACCCGTTGGGTCAATCCAGTCGCCCACCTCCACGCCGGCAAACGCCACGCGCAAAGCTTGCGCGGCATCGTTCACGCTGATGCCCAATTGGTTGGCCAAGCCACGGTCCATCTCGATCTGCAGCTCGTTCTGTGGATCTTGCTCGGAGTAACCCACATCGACCGCGCCGGGGATGCTGCGCATTTGGCGCACAAAGTCCTGCGTGATCTCTTGCAGCTTGCGCGAGTCACTGCCGAAGAAACGGATCTGCACCGGCTTTTGCGCGCCGTTGTTCAGGTCGTCGAGCACCACGTATTCGGCACCCACCAAACGTGCCACCTGGCTGCGCAGCTCAACCGCCACCTTGGCCGAAGAGCGCTTGCGCTCGGTACTCGGCCCAATGTCTACATAGATGCGACCACCGCTTGCATTGGGGTAGGCCGTGGTGGCCCTGGTTTCCGGCAACTGCGACGCCAAAGCCGCAGCCGCATCCAGCTTCAACCGGCTGTACTCCAGGCTGCTGGAGGCTGGGCTTCGCATGTCGATCACCAGGGTGTCACCATCCGACTGCGGCAAGAAGCTGGAACCGCCAAACTTGAACTGCAAGGCAAAGGCCGCTACCAGGGTGCCAACGGCGATCCACGCCATCGAGCGCCGGTGATGCAAGGCCCAGGCAATCACGTGGCCGTAACGGTCGGCTTGGTGGTCAAACCAGTGGTTGAAGCGCTGCAGCCACAGGCTGATGCCCTTCTTCTTTTGCTCGTGGTAGCCCGGGGGGTCGCCCCAGTAGGCTGACAACATGGGATCGAGCGTAAAGCTGATGAACAGCGATACGATGACCGATGCCACCACGGTCAAAGCGAAAGGCTTGAACCATTGCCCTGGGCCGCTGCCCATGAAGGCCACGGGCACGAACACCGCCACGATGGCAAACGTGGTGGCGGCCACCGCCAGCCCGATTTCTGCCGTGCCCTCGCGCGCGGCAGTGACACGGTCGCTACCCCGCTCCATGTGCCGGACGATGTTCTCTCGCACCACGATGGCATCGTCAATCAGCACCCCGATGGCCAGCGTCAAACCCAACAAGCTCATGAAGTTGAGCGAGAAGCCCATCAGCCAGACGGCAATGAAGGCCGCCAACACCGAGGTGGGCAGCGACAAGGCGGTGATGAGGGTGCTGCGCCAGCTGTTCAGGAACACATAGACGACGAACACCGTGAGGCCGGCCCCGAAGACCAGCGCGTGGATCACGTTGTAGAGGCTGTTGTAGGCGTTCTTGCCACCGTCCTCTGTGATTTCGATCTTCGTGCCCTCGGGCAGGTCTTTGCGAACCTCATCGACAAGCTTTCGCACCTGTGCGGCCACCGTGACCGTGCTGCCATCGCGCGCCCGCGTGATCGACAGCCCCACGGTGGGGCGGCCGTTGCGGAAGCTGTAGCCGGTTTGGTCGGCAAAGCCGTCCTTGACTTCGGCCACTTGGCCCAAACGCACCACCTCGGAGCCGCGGCGCTTGATGATCACCTGCTCGAACTCACTCGGCGATTCGATACGGCCCAGCAGCCGGATGCTCTGGTCCTCCAACTCACCCCGCACCTTGCCGACGGGCGCATTGGTGTTTTGTGCGCGAACGGCTTGCGTCACTTCGGTGACCGACACCCCGAATTCACGCAGTTTGTCGGCGCGCAGCAGGATGGACAGCTCCCGGCGGAGCGCGCCGTTGACCGTCACCGTCGAAACACCCTCAACGGCACGGAAGCGCTCAGACAGGCGGTCTTCAACCAATCGCGACAACTCGGCGTGATCCAGCGTCGTGCTCGAAAACGCCAGCTGCATGATGGGCTGCGCACCTGGGTCTACGCGACTGATGATGGGTTCGCGGATCTCGGTCGGGAGCTTGAAGCGGATGGCCGCGATGGCATTGCGCACCTCGTCGGCCGCCTCAATCATGTTCTTGGAGAAGACGAAGGTCAGGACGATCGACGCCCTGCCCTCTTGCGCCGTGCCCTGCGACCGATCGACACCCGGAATGCTCTCCATCGCCTTCTCCAGGCGATTCAGAACCTCTCGCTCCACGGTTTCAGGTGAGGCGCCTGGGTAGGGCACGTTGACGACGATGACCGGCGGCTCGACGTCGGGGATCTGGTTCACCCGCAGCTTGCTCAGCGCCAGCAGGCCCAAGAGCATCATGCCGATGATGATCACCACAGTGGCGACCGGCTTGCGGATGCTGAAGTTGGAGAGAAACATGCGTGTGGCCTCGGCTTACTTGGCAGCGGATGCAGCACCCGCACCAGGAGCAACCCGCTGGATGCGCTGTCCATCGACCAAGGTGCTGGTGGGCGCGCGCAGAACCTGGTCCCCGGCGGCCAAGCCGCGCTTGACCTCGATCTCTCCACGCCGCACGTCACGATCGCCGAGCTTGACGGCAGTCTTGACCAGCTTGTCCCCGCTGATCTTCCACACGTGCGTGGCATCGCCTTGCCGCTCCACCGAGCCTTCCGCAATCACCAGCACGTTGTTGGCGCCGCTGTCGATGCGGCCTTCGGCAAACAAGCCAGCCACCACCGGTGCTGAGGCCGGGTTGGCAAACGCCACGGCCACTTCCACCTGACGCGTCACCGCGTTGGCCGCGGCATCGATGCGCTGCAAAGTACCCTTGAACTCGGCCGGATCACTGATCCCGTTCACTCGGAAGGAAACCGCTTGGCCGAGCTTCAACTCGCTCAAGCGGTCGGCCGAGACGGTGCCTTCAAACCGCATCGATTGCGGATCGATCACTTTGACGATCTCGCGCCCGACTTGCACGGTGTCGCCGACCGAGACTTTGCGCTCACTGACCACACCATCAAAAGGCGCCCGCAACTCGGTGCGTGCCATCTGCTGCCTTGCAGTCACCACACGCGCACGGGCTGCCGCCAACTCGCTTTGGGCGGCATTGCGCCGCAACTCCGCATCCTCCAAGCCCTGCACCGAGATCATGCCCTGCTGGTTCAGCGTGCGCTGGCGCACCAGCACGCGTTCGGTTTGCTCGGCGCTCTGAGTCGCTGCGCGCAGCGCCTCTTCCGCGCTGGTCAGGTTGTCGCGGATGGACGTGCTGTCCAAACGCACCAAAACATCGCCCTGGCGCACGCGCTCGCCGTTGTCCTTCAGCACCTGCAGCACCACGGCCGCAACCTCAGCTCGCAGGTCTGCGCGCCGAGCCGGCTGGATCGCTCCAGTGATCACCGGCCCCGCCATCAGCCCGCTGGACGCCACGGTGCGCAGGTCCTCTGGCGCCACCAGCACGGGCTTGGCCGCCGGCTTTCCCGCCTCGGCCTTGGCGTCACCCGCCGGACCACGTTGGCATCCAGCCAGCGCCATCACAGCAGCGGTCATCAAAAGGAGGTTTCGGGTGCGGTCCAGCATGTAGGGGCTCTCTGTGCGCTAGATGAAAACGGCGAGGAGCTTAAGCCTTGGACGACGTCCTGCCGAAGGACATGGGACGAACAGCAGCTGCGTGGCTTGGATGGCAGCCGGCAGGGACAGAGCGTCGCTGCATACGGCCGCGCCGGCTCAATGCGTCAGCGACTCTGGGCCTTGGAACGGCAAAGGCAGCACCTCAATGCCGTCGTCCAGCAACGCTTCCACTTCCCGGGCCGTTGCCTGGCCGCGGATCGCGCGGTCAGGCGCTTCTTGCGCATGGATGCGGCGCGCCTCCTCGGCGAACCGTGTGCCCACATCCTCGGTCTGCGCGCGCACCCGTGCCATCAACTCTCGCAGCTCAGCCATGGCTGGCACACCCGGCGCCAGTGCATGGCCCTGCGCTGTCTGCGCCTGCTGCTGGGGTGCGACTGAGGGTGCTGCATCGTGGGCCGGCGCGGCGCCCAAGTTCAATCGGGGCGCCGTCAAGCGGCGTTCGACGCTGGTGCTGCCGCACTGCGGGCAACTCACCAAGCCCCGCTGGCGCTGCGCCTCAAAGTCAGCCCTGGAGCCAAACCAGCCTTCGAAGGCATGCCCCTGCGGGCAGCCCAGTTCAGCCACCCACATGGAGCGTCCGCCAATTCAAGGTCCAAGCACCAGCCTGCCAGCGCTGCAACCATTGCAGTCCGATGAGGGTTTTGGCATCGGTTACCTCGCCTGCGGCACAGGCGGCGTCCAGGGCTTCGGGGCTCAGGCGCACCAATTCCAGGAACTCACCCTCATCCAGCTGGGCCGGGCCGGGCTGCAAGCCACGGGCGAAAAAGATCTGAATGCCCTCGGTGGAATAAGCGATGGCGTTGTGCAGCACGCCAGCATGGGCCCATTCGGTGGCCACGTAGCCGGTTTCCTCCCGGAGTTCGCGCTGCGCGCACAACCAGGGGTCTTCGCCGGCATCCAACTTGCCCGCGGGAAACTCGACCATCACCTGGCCCACGGGGTAGCGGAACTGCCGCTCCATCAGCAGACTGCCGTCGTCCAGCAGGGGCACCACCATCACCGCCCCAGGATGCACGATGTACTCACGCGCCGCCTCCTTGCCGTCCGGCAAGCGAACCCGGTCCCGCCGCACGTCAAGAAAATGGCCTTGGTATACGCGTGCGCCGTCGAGCCGGATCTCCGTCAGCTCAGTCGCCACGCTGGCGTCGCAAGTAGCGCCACACAAAGCCGGGGAAGGCGAACGTGACCACCAAGGACAGCATGGTCACGTAGAACGCCCAGCCCTGCGGGTGGCGCTGTCCCAAGTGGTCCTCCCATGCAAAGCCAGCCCCGATCAGAAGGCTGCCCAAGAGCAGCACTTCAACCAGTCGCCAGCCAAAGCCACGCTCAGGGCGGGACGGGCCCAACACCAACAAGCGCGAGCTGAAGAAGGGCCAGTTGGCCAGCACCACACCCAGCAAGAGCAAGACCGTGATCGCCGAACTTTGGTTCATGGCCGCTGCTTCAGGTCAGGGCTTGTCGCACGGCTTGCGTGCACCACACCATCACCTGGTTGGGCCACACGCCCAGCACCAGGGTGCCGATGCCAAGCAAGCTCAGCAGGGCCTTGACGTCCCAAGGCGCGCTGATCGCACCATGATCAGTCGGCGGGTCAAAGAACATGGTCTTGATCACGCGCAAGTAATAGAAGGCGCCGATCAAGCTCAGCACCACCGCCACGACCATCAGCACGATGTAGAAGGCCAAGCCCGTAGCTGCCATGGCTTGCAACACCGCCAGCTTGGCGTAGAAGCCCACCGTCATCGGGATGCCGGCCAGCGAGAGCATGAACAAGGTCATCACCAGCGCATACCAGGGGCTGCGCTGTGACAAGCCGGCAAAGTCGCTCAGCTGCTCTGCTTCATGCCCCTGACGCGCCAACAACAAAACCATGCCGAACGTGCCCATCGAGGTGAACACGTACACCACGGCATAGAACAGCGCCGAGCTGTAGGCGAGCGGGCCCGGCAAGGTGCCCTTGTCGACCACGCCGCTGGCCAATCCGAGCAGCATGAAACCCATCTGTGCGATGGTGGAGTAAGCCAACATGCGCTTGATGTTGGTCTGGGCGATGGCCACAAAGTTGCCCACCACCAAGGACACAACAGCCAACACGATCAGCATCTGCTGCCAGTCGATCGCCAGCGCCAACAGGCCGTCAGCCAGCAAGCGCAGTGTGATGGCAAAGGCGGCCAGCTTCGGCGCCGTGGCAATCAACAGAGTGACCGCTGTCGGCGAACCTTGGTAGACATCAGGCACCCACATGTGGAACGGTGCGGCGCCCAGCTTGAAGGCCAAGCCGGCCACCACAAACACCAAGCCGAACACCAGCACACCTTGGTTCATGCCGCCCACGGCCAGCACATCGCGCATGTCAGGGATGAACAAAGTGCCGGTGGCGCCGTAGAGCATCGACAGGCCGTAGAGCAAGAAGCCGCTGGCCAGGGCGCCGAGCACGAAGTACTTCATCGCCGCTTCGGTCGACACAGCGTGGTCGCGCCGCAAGGCCACCAGCGCGTACAGCGACAAGCTCATCAGTTCCAGACCGAGGTAGACGACCAGGAAGTGGCGCGCCGACAGCATGATCATCACGCCGAGCAGCATGAACAGGCTCAGGGTGAACAGCTCCCCCTTGAGCAGATCACGCGAAGCCGCGTAAGGGCGCGACAACAACAAGATGCCCGACACCAACAGCGCGCTCAAGCCACCCAGCAGGTGGCTCAGGCCGTCGGCCACCACCATGTTCTGCAGGGCGACGTTGTCGTAACCCAGGTGGAAGGCACGCAAGTGCAAGAAGGCCACGGCCAAAAGCGTAGCTTGGGTAAGCCAGTAGGTGGGGCGGCGCTGGGCATCCTTCACCCACAGGTCCGCCAGGGCGATCACCAGCGCCATGGCCAGCAGCAGCAGCTCCGGCTTCACGGCAGAAAGGTACATATTGGTCATGGCAGGGGGGCCTCCACACGGGCGGGCAGCTTGGACACGGACACGTGCCGCAGCAACTCGGTGACGGAAGCCTGCATCACATCGGTGAATGGCTTGGGATACACGCCCATGGCGATGGTGGCGGCGGCCAGAACGGCCAGGATCGAGAACTCGCGGGCGTTGACGTCCTTGAGGGCGCGCACGTTGTCGTTGGCCACGTCACCGAAGTAAACGCGTTTGACCATCCACAGCGAGTAAGCGGCACCAAAAATCAAGGCCGTGGCGGCGATCGCACCGATCCAGAAGTTGTACTTCACGGCACCCAAGATCACCATCCACTCGCCGATGAAACCCGCAGTGCCCGGCAGACCGCAATTGGCCATTGCGAACAACACCGCAAACGCAGCGAACTTGGGCATGGTGTTGGCCACACCACCGTAATCGGCGATTTCACGGCTGTGTACGCGGTCGTACAGCACCCCGATGCACAAGAACATGGCACCCGACACAAAGCCGTGCGCAATCATCTGCACCAGGCCACCGGCCACGCCGAGGTCGTTGAACATGAAGAAGCCGAGCGTCACGAAGCCCATGTGGGCCACGGACGAATAGGCCACCAACTTCTTCATGTCCTTCTGAACCATGGCCACCAGGCCCACGTACACCACGGCGACCAGCGACAGGCCGATCACCAGCGGCGCCCAGGCGTGCGCGGCATCCGGTGTGATGGGCATCGAGAAACGCAGGAAGCCGTAGGCGCCAAGCTTCAACATGATGGCCGCCAGCACCACCGAGCCGCCCGTGGGCGCCTCCACGTGGGCATCAGGCAGCCAGGTGTGAACCGGCCACATCGGCACCTTGACGGAGAACGCCGCAAAGAAAGCAAAGAACAGCAGCGTCTGCACCGGCATCGACAGTGGCAGTTGGTGCCAGGTCTGGATATCGAAGGTCGACACCCCGCCCTGCGCGCCCGACTGCACATACAGGTACAGAAGGGCCACCAGCATCAGCAATGAGCCCGCGAGTGTGTAGAGGAAGAACTTGAACGCCGCATACACACGGCGTGGGCCGCCCCACACGCCGATGATGATGTACATCGGGATCAGCGTCGCCTCAAAGAAGACGTAGAACAGCAGCGCGTCGGTGGCAGCAAACACACCCACCATCAGACCCGACAGGATCAAGAACGCGCCCATGTACTGGTTCACGCGCTGCTCGATCACCTCCCAGCCCGCCGCCACCACGATCACCGTGATGAAGGCGGTGAGCAACACGAACCACACCGAAATGCCGTCCACGCCCAGGGAATAACCGGCATTGAAGCGCTTGATCCAGACGTACTGCTCGACGAACTGCATCGCCGCCGTGCCGGTGTCAAAACCGGTGATCAGCGGCAGCGTGACCAGAAAACTGGCCAGGGACGCCAGCAACGCCAGCCAACGAACCATGCCCGCCTGTTGCGGCCGCCCCATCGTCAACAGCAGCAAGCCGCTGAAGATGGGCAACCAAATGGCAATGCTCAACCAATGCATGAGGTACTCCGCATGTCTTTCTTGTTGTGCGCGCTGCTCACAGCAGCGTCTTGAATTGCGGCTCGATGTAAGGCCAAAGCTTCCACGTCATCAGCCCCAACACACCGAGGATCATGCCCAGCGCATAAGCGGTCAGGCGGCCCGTTTGGAACAAACGACCCAAGCGTCCCAGCAAGCCCACACCCTTCGCCGTGCCGTTGATCAGCAGGCCATCGATGACCATGCCGTCGCCGCCCTTCCACAGACCCACCCCGAGCGCACGTGCACCACGGGCCAACACGTTCTCGTTGAACCAGTCCATGTAGTACTTGTTCTCCATCACGACGATGAGCGGACGGAACACGCGGGCGAAGTAAGCGGGGATCTCGGGCTTGACGATGTAGAACAAGTAGGCCATCGCCACGCCGGCCACTGCCAGCCAGAAGGGCAAGGTGACAAAGGCATGCAGGCCCATCGCGGCCGCGCCGTGGAACTGCTCGGCCAAGACCGACATCGCCTTGTGCGCTTCGCCGTTGACGGTGATGGCGTCCTTGAAGAAATCACCAAACAGCATCGGGCCGATGGTCAGGTAGCCCAGCACCAGTGACGGCACCGCCAGAGCGACCAAGGGCACCCACACCACCCACGGCGTTTCATGGGGTTCGGCATCGTGGCCGTGGTGCTCGTCGTGGTGATCGTGCTCACCCGGGAACGGCTTGTGGCGGAAGCGCTCTGGCCCATGGAAGACCAAGAAGTACATCCGGAACGAGTAGAACGCCGTGACGAACACGCCGGCCGTGACCGCAAAGATCGCGAAGCTGGCACCAGGCAAGGTGCTGCCGTGGACCGCAATCAGGATGCTGTCCTTCGAGTAGAAGCCCGACAGGAACGGCGTGCCGATCAACGCCAGTGAGCCGATCAAGGACGTGATCCAAGTGATGGGCATGTACTTGCGCAGTCCACCCATGTTGCGGATGTCCTGGTCATGGTGCATGCCGATGATCACGGAGCCTGCCGCCAAGAACAACAAGGCCTTGAAGAAAGCGTGCGTCATCAGGTGGAACACCGCGACGCCGTAAGCCGAGACGCCCAAGGCCACCGTCATGTAGCCCAATTGGCTGAGCGTGGAGTACGCCACCACGCGCTTGATGTCGTTCTGGATGATGCCCAGGAAGCCCATGAACAGCGCCGTGATGGAACCCACCACCAGCACGACGTTCAGCGCCGTGTCGCTCAGTTCGAACAGCGGCGACATGCGCGCCACCATGAAGATGCCGGCCGTCACCATCGTCG
>CAZAIR010000087.1:0-10436 GCA_964485225.1 uncultured Burkholderiaceae bacterium | reverse complement strand
GACCGCTTGGAACAGGCCGTCCTTCAGCCCGGCCTCGTGCGTGCCACCGGCCACCGTCGGGATCAGGTTCACATAGCTTTCGCGCTGGCTGGCGGCTTCTTCGGTGAAGGCCACACACCAGGCAGCGCCCTCGCCTTCGGCGAAGTTCTCGCTGTCGCTGGCGCGGGCGTAGTGCGCACCCTCGAACAAGTCCACCAGCGGCTCGCCGTTCAGGCTGCCTTGCAAATACTCACGCAGGCCGCCCTTGTAGGCCCAGGTCTGCGTCTCGCCCTTCTTCTCATCGGTCAGGGTGACGGTCACGCCCGGCATCAGCACCGCCTTGCTACGAAGCAGGTGCACCAGTTCTTGGCGAGGCAGCTCGGGGCTGTCGAAGTACTTCGGATCGGGCCACACGCGGACGCGGGTGCCTTGCTTGCGCGGCTGCCCCGGCACCACGGTGACCGGCTGGATCACGTCGCCATGGGCGAATACGATGCTGGCCACTTGGCCCTCGCGCTGCACCGTCACTTCCAGGCGCTGGGCCAGCGCGTTGGTCACGCTCACGCCCACGCCGTGCAAGCCGCCGCTGAAGCTGTAGGCGCCGCCAGCGCCTTTGTCGAACTTGCCGCCCGCGTGCAAGCGGGTGAACACGATCTCGACCACCGGCACGCCCTCTTCGGGGTGCAAGCCGAAGGGGATGCCGCGGCCGTCGTCCTCCACGCTCACCGATCCATCGGTGTGCAGGGTGAGTGCAATGCGCTTGCCGTGACCGGCCAGCGCCTCGTCGGCCGCGTTGTCCAACACCTCCTGGATGGTGTGCAGGGGGTTGTCGGTGCGGGTGTACATGCCCGGGCGCTGTTTGACGGGCTCCAGGCCCTTCAAAACGCGGATCGAGGCTTCGCCGTAGCTGGGAGTAACTGCCATGAGAGTCCTGAAGCGGGGGCGCGGATTCTAGGAAGATGCCGCCATGAGCCTTCCTTCCCCCTGGGTGCAACGATGGGCCCGCCACTGGCAAGCCCGCCAAACCGTGCTGGATGTGGCCTGTGGCAGCGGCCGCCACGCGACGTGGCTGGCCGCTCAAGGGCTGCAAGTCACGGGGGTTGACCGCGACCCTGCGGCACTGGCCGCCTTGCCCGACAGTGTCCACCCGCTGTGCGCCGACCTTGAGAACGCCCCGTGGCCCCTGCCCGGCCGCCAGTTTGACGTGGTGCTGGTCACCCATTACCTGTGGCGACCGCTGTTCCCGGACCTGCTGGCCGCAGTGGCCGAGGGCGGCTGGTTCGTGCATGAAACCTTTGCCGACGGCCAGCAGCACCTGGGCCGCCCTCGCAACCCAGCCTTTTTGCTGCAACCCGGTGAACTGCTCACGGTGTGCCGCGGCCTGCACGTGCTGGCCTATGAGGACGGCATCGTCAACGGCGCCCGCATCCAGCGCGTTGCGGCGCGTCGTCTGGGCGCCGCACCGCCCCTCCTAGAATCCGCTGTTCTTCTGAGCCCAACCGCATGAAATCCATCACCGGCAGCATCGTCGCCCTGGTCACCCCGATGCACCTGGACGGCCGCATCGACTACGACGCCCTCCGCAAACTCATCGACTGGCACATCGCCGAAGGCACCCACACCATCGGCGTGGTGGGCACCACGGGCGAATCGCCCACGGTGAGCATGGAGGAGAACTGCGAAGTCATCCGCGTCGCGGTTGAGCACGCCGCGGGCCGCGTGCCCATCTTGGCCGGCACCGGGGCCAACGCCACCGCCGAAGCCATCACGTTGGCGCGCTTCGCCAAGCAAGTGGGCGCCGACGCGCACCTGAGCGTCGTCCCCTACTACAACAAGCCCAGCCAAGAAGGCATCTACCAGCACTACCGCGCTATCGCGGAAGCTGTGGACCTGCCCTTGATGCTCTACAACGTGCCCGGCCGCACCGTAGCCGATATGCACCCGGAGACCAGCCTGCGCTGCGCCGAGCTGCCCGGCGTGTTCGGCGTCAAAGAAGCCACCGGCAACATCGAGCGAGCCGCGCAGCTCATCAAGCACGCGCCCAAAGGCTTCCAGATCTACTCGGGCGACGACGGCAGCGCCGTGGCCTTGATGTTGCTCGGCGGCAGTGGCACTGTCAGCGTCACGGCCAACGTCGCTCCTAAGCTGATGTCGCAAATGAGCACCGCCGCACTGGCGCGCGATGCCGTCACCGCGACCGCCTTGCACTTCAAGCTGCTGGGCCTGCACAAGCAACTTTTCTGCGAGAGCAGCCCAGCACCCACCAAGTGGGCCTTGAACCGCTTGGGGCGCTGCAACAATGCACTCCGCCTGCCTTTGTTGCCTTTGACTCCCGCTGGCCAAACGCTGGTGGAAGCGGCCATGCACGAAGCCGGGCTGCTTTGACCCTTTCGACCCCCTCTAGGACTGTCCCTGTGACCCGTTTCCCCGTCCCCCGTGTCCTCACCCTGAGCCTCGCCGTGGCGCTGGCGGGCTGCAGCTCCTTCGACCCCATGTTCACCAGCGACAAGGTGGACTACCGCAGCCAAGCCAAGCAGACCCCGGGCCTTGAAGTGCCGCCTGACTTGACACAACTGCAGCGTCAGGCGCCACTGGGTCGTGGCGCCGTCAGCGCGGCTGCGCTGAGCGCCGCTGGTACGGCCGCCCCTGCAGCGGCCGTAGCGACCAGCGCGACCGTCGCCTTGAACCAGGTCCCAACCGCGGAAATCGTTCGGGTCGGCAATGTGCGGGTGATCCGCAGCACCCAGACACCCGAAGCCGCGTGGGCCGTCGCCCGCAGCTTCTGGACCGACCTTGGTTTCGACCTGCCCACCGAGCAGGCCGAGGTGGGCGTGATGGAAACCGACTGGAAAGAGAACCGCGCCAAGTTGCCCAAGGACTTCATCCGGCGCACCATCGGCTCGGTGCTGGACGGCCTCTACTCCACGGGCGAGCGTGACCGCTTCCGGACCCGTTTCGAGCGCGTCGGTAACCTGACCGAGATCACCATCACCCACCGCGGCATGCAAGAGGTCTACACCTCGGCACAGCGCGAGCAAGTGACCTGGACCTCGCGCCCAGCAGACAGCGAACTCGAAGCCGAAATGCTCAACCGCTTGTTGTTGCGCTTGGGTGGCAAAGCCGTCACCGCAACCCCGGAGCAGCAAGCCACTGTCGCCCAAGCACAGCCCGTTGTGACTGAACCCGAGCGCGTGAACTTGGCGCAGGTACCGAACGAAATCGTGGTTGCTGAAGACTTCGAACGCGCATGGCGCCGCGTCGGCCAGTCGCTGGACCGTCACGGCTTCACCATCGAAGACCGCGACCGCCGCGCCGGCCTGTTTTTCTTGCGGTACGCCGATCCGAGCAAGGCCGGACAAGAAGAACCCAACTTCTTCCAGCGCCTGTTCAGCAAAGCCGACGCGCCCAGCACGGCCAAACTTCGCGTCGCCGTCAAGACCGAGGGCACCCGCTCGGTGGTCACGGTGCAAAACGCCCAGGGCCAACAGCAGACCGACGACATCGCCAAGCGCATCTTGGGGCTGCTCCAGCAAGACCTCCGCTGATCCAGCGCCCCCGCTGTCCCTGCCAAGGCCGAAACCTGAAAGGGTTTCGGCCTTTTTTGTTGGTCGCAAAGCATGCCAACACCGACGCAAAAAAGAAAAGCCGCCCGGAGGCGGCTTTCTTGCAAGGGCCGGTTTTGCAACCAGCCCGTGCGCTGTTCAGCTTACTTGCTGGCGGCAGCCGAAGCGGCAACAGCGGCAGGAGCCGAAGCGTCAGCGGCGGGAGCCGAAGCGACTTCCGAAGCGGCAGGAGCAGCAGCCGAAGCGGGTGCAGCGACTTCAGCGGGCGGCGTGGCCGGAGCTTCTTCCTTCTTGGTGCAGGCGGTCAGGGCAGCGGCGGCCACCAAAGCGGCCAACAGGATCGACTTGTTCATGGGGGTCCTCTAGAAGACTAAAAACGTTTACCGGTAGGTGTTGCGAAGGCTGCAGGCTTGCAAGCCCTGACCTTCACGCTTTGCTCGGAATCCCTTGCAAAGCAAGGCGTTGAAAACCTCGAGCGCTCTCAACGTCCAGCCTTGCATTCTAGGGTGGCCAATGCCCAACTCGTCACAGTCCCAAAGTGGTGAGTGCCCAGGCAGGCGTCGAACGTTGCGCAATAGCGTCAAAAAGCTCTAGAGCCACCTGCCTATCGCCGGGTTGGCGGCTGATGGTGAAGCGATGGTGCTCGAAATCCAGTACCTCAAGCACAGCGGCAGCTTGCCCACCCACCACCACCAAGGTCGAGGTGGGCCAGTTCGAACCGGCCTCGCCAGGTTCGAAGCTGCCAATTTTCAGCAGGTGATCCCAATGCAAGCGCCACTGCCGAAGGCGCGCGTGTCGACGCTCGGCCAACAGGTAATCGGGCGACAACAGTTCGAGCCGGCGCTGGCTGCCCCGGCCCCAAGTGGACAGCGCATCGAGCAAGCCCGCATCGGACAGCGGCCAGTCGACGAAATCGGGATCCAACGCCAGGATGCGATGCGCCCCGAGCTGACAGGCTTGCTGGAGCAACGCCAATCGTGCTGTGCGCAATTCGGGGAGGCCCGCGTAACGGCCAGGAGCCGCCTTTTCCAAATCGCTCACCGGTTCACCGGCCATAGCCACCCCCACTCCAGCCAATCGTCCAACAGCTGGCGTGCGTCGGCGCTGAGCCTCGACACGCCTGCAGCGCTGAGTGCACGCTGATCGGCCAGCTCGCGCATCAGGCGGGCGTCGCGCCCGGCGGCGCGGTAGGCCTCGCCATTGAAGAAGACATGCCAGTTGTCGACCAGCATCCGGCTGGCCGGCGCCAGCACCACGCCTTGGCTGGCGTCGCCGGGCTGCGGGACGAACACCTGCTGGGCCTTGGGCTCGCTCAATAGCTCGCCCAGTGCACGGGCGAGGCGTTGGGGATCGGACACCGCCGCCTGCAGCGCGGCCTGGGCGAAGTCGAGCAGGCCAGCGGGTACGCTGGCCGGCGCATCGGTGGCCGCTTGGCCGGCATCGCGGTAGCGCTTGGCCAGCGCTGCGGGCTCGTCTTCGGGGTCGAGCAGGCGCGGCAGCAGTTGGTCGGCCAGCTCCAGCATGGACGGCGCCCGAAAGCCCACCGAGGCGGTCACGCAGTCGGCCCCCAGCGCCACGCCATCGTGGGCCCAGCGGGGCGGCAGGTAGAGCAGGTCGCCGGGCTCCAGCACGAAGGTCTCCTCGGGCTGGAAGTCGCGCAGGATCTTCAGCGGCAGGTCGTCGCGCAGGCTCAGGTCGGTTTGCCGGCCGATGCGCCATTGGCGGCGGCCGCTGGTCTGCACCAGAAACACGTCGTAGGCATCAAAGTGCGGGCCGACGCCGCCGCCATCGCTGGCCCAGCTGACCATCACGTCGTCCAGGCGGGCCTCGGGGATGAAGCGGAACGCGTCCATCAGATGTCGGGCGGCAGGCAGGTGCGCCTCCACGCCTTGCACCAGCAGCGTCCACTGCGCTTGGGTCTGCGGCGGGAGCCGCTTGAACGGGCCGCTTTGCAGACTCCAGCCGGCGGGCTTTTGCGCCACCAGCCGGCTCTCGACACCTTCATCGGCGGCCAAGGCCCACAGCGCTTTGCGCGGCAGGGCATCGACCCAGGGCATGGCGCCGGCGCGCACCAGCAAAGGCTTGCGCTGCCAGTGGCGACGCATGAACTGCTGGGGGCTCAGGCCCCCAAGCAAAGGGAGTGGCAGATCTAGTTTCTGAGGCATGCGCGGGATTGTGCTGTGCGAACATCCCGCGCATGCAAGAAGTGACCAGCCCCTGTGTCGTCAGCCTGACCTGGCGACTTGAAGACGCGCAAAGCGAATTGATTGACACCCTGGACGAGCCCACCGAGTTCTTGGTCGGCGGCGACGACCTGCTGGCGAAACTGGAAGAAGCCCTGCAAGGGCATGGCGTGGGCGCCGAGGTGGCGCTGGCGCTGGAGCCCGCCGATGCCTTTGGCGAGTACGACCCGAACCTGGTGTGTTTCGAGCCCCGCAGCCTGTTCCCCGAAGGTTTAGAGCCCGGCATGCGCCTGGAAGGCCTGCCCGAGGGCGCGCAAACGCCGGACATGCCGGCCGATGCGGTCTACACGGTGACCGAGGTCTACCCCGAGCACCTGGTGCTGGACGGCAACCACCCTCTGGCGGGCATCGGCCTGCGCATGTACGTGCAGGTGCGCGGCTTGCGTGAAGCCACACCCGATGAAGTCAGCCGCGGCACGGTGGGAGGCAGCCTGCTGGCCGTGCTGGATGGCGCGCCGCCCGACGCGCCCCTGCATTGAACTAGCGCGTTCCCGTCGACCCGAAGCCACCTGAGCCACGCTCGCTGGCACCGAACTCGGTCACCACGCGGAACGCAGCCTGCACCACCGGAACGATGACCAGCTGCGCCAAGCGCTCCATGGGCTGGATGGTGAAGGCCGTGCTGCCACGGTTCCAGCACGAGACCATCAAGGGGCCTTGGTAATCGGCGTCGATCAGGCCGACCAAGTTGCCCAGCACGATGCCGTGCTTGTGGCCAAGACCTGAGCGCGGCAGGATCAAACCGGCCAAGCCCGGGTCGGCGATGTGGATGCTGATGCCGGTGGGGATCAGTTCGGTTTGGCCGGGCTGCAGCACCAGGGCTTCGCTCAGCGCGGCGCGCAGGTCCAGGCCGGCGCTGCCGGGCGTGGCGTAGGCCGGCAACTGCTCGGTCAGCCGGGGGTCGAGGATCTTCAGGTCGATCGGTGTGGACATGGGGGTCGGCTTGCCTTCAAGCAGCGTTCAGGCGCAAGGCCAGTTCTTCGATGAGTTGGGCGGCCAGCGCGGTTTTGGCGGCGCGCGGCAGTTCGCGGTGGCCTTGTGCGTCGATCAGCAGCAAGGCGTTGTCGTCTTGGCCGAAGGTGGCGGGGCCGAGGTTGGCCACGATCAAGGGGATGCGCTTGCGCTCGCGCTTGGCTTGGGCGTGCGCCAGCAGGTGCTCGCTCTCGGCCGCGAAGCCCACGCAGTACGGCGGCTTGGGCAGAGCCGCCACGGTGGCCAACACGTCGGGGTTCTCGGTAAAGCTCAGCGCGGGCGTGCTGCCGCTGCCGTCCTTCTTGATCTTCTGGTCGGCGCAGGTGGCGGGGCGCCAATCGGCCACCGCGGCGGTGGCGATGAAGACATCGTGCTGCGGCGCCAAGGGCATGACGGCGGCAAGCAGCTCGCGCGCTGACTGGATGTCGATGCGCTGTACACCGGCCGGCGTGGGCAAGGCCACTGGGCCGGCCACCAAGGTGACTTGCGCGCCGGCGCGCTGCGCAGCTTGGGCGATGGCAAAGCCCATCTTGCCGCTGCTGCGGTTGGTGATGCCGCGCACGGGGTCGATGGCTTCGAAGGTGGGGCCAGCGGTGACCAGCACGCGGCGCCCGGCCAAGCGCTTGGGCGTGAAGAAAGCCTCCAGGCGCTCGAACAGGTCAGCGGCTTCCAGCATGCGGCCGTCGCCCACTTCGCCGCAGGCTTGGTCGCCGGCGTCGGGGCCCCAGATCTCCGCGCCATCGGCCCGCAACTGGGCGGCGTTGCGCTGCGTGGCCGGGTGGCTCCACATCTCGCGGTTCATGGCCGGCGCGATCAACAGCGGGCAGCTTTCGCGCGGGCGGGCCAGGGCGGTCAGGCTGACGATCTCGTCCGCCCTGCCCTGCGCCAGCTTGGCCATCATGTCCGCGCTGGCCGGGGCCAAGAGCATGGCATCGGCGCCGCGGGTCACGTTGATGTGCGGCATGTGGTTGGGCTCGCGCGCATCCCATTGGTCCAGCACCACGGGTCGACCACTCAGGGCCTGCAAGGTGGTCGGTGTGATGAACTGCGTGGCCGCTTCGCTCATCAACACCTGCACCGTGGCGCCGGCTTTGGTGAGCAAGCGCGTCAACTCGGCCACTTTGTAGCCGGCGATGCCGCCCGAAAGCGCCAGCACCAGGTGCCGGCCATGAAGCTGGGATGTCATGGAGCGCGAATGTAGCCGCCCGTGGGCGGTCCGTCGCTGAGCTTCAGCGCTTGCGGCGCACCAGGGCGATCACCACGCTGGCCGCGGCACCCAGCAACAGCAGCAGTGCGGTGCCGATGCCCCAGGTGATCCACACCAAGGCGCTGGCCCAGCCGCTGAGGTCGGGCAGGCTGGACATGGCCTCGTGCACGCTGGGGCCCCAGCTGATGAGCACCTCGCGCGCCCAGTTCACCCATTGCAAGCCGAGCATCTCTTCCAGCCAAGGCGGCAAGGTGAGCTCGGGCACGGCGGTGGCCCAGTCCAGACCCTTGGCCCAACCGTCCCAGGTGAGCACGGCATGCCCCACCCAGCACAGCAGCGACCACAGGCCGGTCAACAGCAGCACCAAGCCCCAAGCCAACAAATGAAATCCCATGGTGTCTTTCCAGCCCTCAGCCCGTGGGCTTGTTTGAACAGGTGCGCATGCTGCCCGGCTTGAGCGCCGTATGCCAGCAGGCTGCGCCGAAGGCTTGGTGCGCAAAGGCCTTCAGCCTGCCCAAGCCCCGATCAGCCTTGTTCGAAGCCGGCCAGCACGGTCGTGGTGTTGAGGCCCAGTTCGGCCGTGGCATAGCCCCCCTCCAGCACGAACACCGTGGGCAGGCCCAGGGCGGCCACGCGCTGGCCGAGGGTAAGGAAATCGGACGTGCTGAGCTTGAACTTGGAGATCGGGTCGTGCTCGAAGGTGTCGACGCCGAGCGACACCACCAGCGCATCAGGCCGGAAGTCGCGCACGCGCTGTGCGCCCACGGCCAAGGCGTCGAACCAGGCCGGCGCCAAGGTGCCGGCCGGCAGAGGCAAGTTCAGGTTGAAGCCCTGCCCGGCGCCGGCGCCGGTTTCATCGGCATGGCCGAGGAAGAAGGGGAACTCGGTCAGCGGGTCACCGTGCAGGCTCACGAACAGCACATCGGCGCGCTCGTAAAAAATCGCCTGGGTGCCGTTGCCGTGGTGGTAATCGACATCCAAGATGGCCACCCGGCTGCAGCCGCTGTTGCGCAGGCTTTGGGCGGCCACGGCGGCGTTGTTCAGGAAACAGTAGCCGCCCATGAAATCAGGGCCGGCGTGGTGGCCGGGTGGGCGGGTGGCGACCAGCGCCGCGCGCTCACCCTGGCTCAACCAGTGTGCGGCGGTGGCCGCCGCGTCGGCGCCGGCCTTGGCCGCAGCCCAGGTGCCTGCGCAGATGGGCGTGCCGCTGTCCATGCTGTAGACGCCCAACTGCGCGCTGAACTCGGCCGGCTCGCGGTCGGCGCGCAGGGTGCGGATGGGCCAGGTGGACGGGAACGGCTGGCGCTCGGCGTTGGCGGGGTCCAGGGCCAGCCAGCGGCTCCAGGCGGTCTCCAGGAAGTTCAAGTAGCGCGCGCCGTGCACCTGGGCCAGCACCGGGGCGCTGTCGACCTCGGGCGCGTCGATGCGGTGGCCGCTGCGGACCAGCGCCTCGTGCACCGAGCGGGCGCGCTCGACCTTTTCAAAACAAGGCACGCGCTCGCCGCGGAAGAACTCGGTGGCGGGGGCGTGCAGAGCGTGGTGGGGGGTGAAGACGGTACGCATGGCGCCATCTGCGCCACAAGCGCGGGCGGTGGCTTTCGTCAGTGCGGCCGGGTGGCTGGCGCCCAGCCGGCTTGCGGTTCGAGGCCGAGCACGGCGGCGGCCGCGGCCCCCAGGTCAAAGCCGTAGTGGGCTTGCAAGGCGCCGTCACCGTGGTCTTCGTTGTCTACCGACTCGACGAAGGCCACGAACCGATCCCAATCCCGCGACAACTGCTGCACCAAGCGGTGCGCGAGGTCGTAGCTCAGAGAGTTGCCGTCGTCGACACGTTGGAACGAGGTGCCTTGCCAAAAGGCCTGCAGGGCATCGGCGTTCCAGTAGGCCAGGTGCTGGGCCTGCATCTCGGCCGGCGACGGCTGCACATAGCGCTGACCGGCCACGCGGCGCTCGGTGCTGACGGCGATGCCTTCGTCCAGCCACAGCGGCAGTTGCCGGGCGCTGAGGGCGTTGTGGGTCAGTTCGTGCGCGATGACGGGTTCGATGGCGTGCAGGTCGTCTTCGACCATCACGAAGTGCGGGCACGGCCCGCCGATGAACATGCCGCCGCTGAAGGCGAACTCCCCGTCATCGGGGTAGTAGAGGCTCACGTATTGGTAGTAGTCGGCTTGGGTCGCGAACACCACGACCATGACCCGCGATCCTGACGGCGGTGCGGCCAAGGGTTTGAGCACATGGCCGATGCGACGCCGCGCCACGGCCACGTAATCGGCCGTGGCCTTGGCTTGGGCGGCGGGCAGCGCGCTCAGGAGGCAACAGGCATCGGTCTCCAGCACCGAGAAGCCGTCGCCCAGGGCATCCCGCAGGTGCAAAAGCCAGGCGCGCTGCGCGGCCGACCTCGCCAGCTGCCGGGTGGCTTCGTCAGCGTGGGCGGCAGCCCAAGCGTCCACCGCCTGCCAGTCCAGCAGGGGCACG
>CAZAIR010000086.1:0-10579 GCA_964485225.1 uncultured Burkholderiaceae bacterium | reverse complement strand
CCGACAAGGCCAAGGTGGTGAACGACGCCATCGGCGCGCTGCGCCTGAAGATCGGTCACGGCGAGCTGGCGCGGGCCAATGGCTTGTTCGAAGACCGCTGGGCGCCGCTGTGGGTGGTCGACTTCCCGATGTTCGAGCACGACGAAGAGAACAACCGCTGGGCGGCCGTGCACCACCCGTTCACGGCGCCCAAGGATGGGCACGAGGATCTGATGGCCACCGACCCCGGCAAATGCATTGCCAAGGCCTACGACATGGTGCTCAACGGCTGGGAGCTGGGCGGTGGCTCGGTGCGGATCCACCGCGCTGAAGTGCAGGCCAAGGTGTTCGAGGCGCTCAACATCAGCCCCGAGGACCAACGTCTGAAGTTTGGCTTCTTGCTCGACGCCCTGCAGTACGGCGCGCCCCCGCACGGCGGTTTGGCCTTCGGTCTGGACCGCTTGGTGACCTTGATGACCAAGGCCGAAAGCATCCGCGACGTGATCGCCTTCCCCAAGACGCAGCGCGCTCAGTGCTTGCTGACTGGGGCACCGTCCAACGTCGACGAGAAGCAGCTGCGCGAGCTGCACATCCGCTTGCGCAACACCGCCGCCGCTTGAGTGCGCGTGAGCCGGTTTCCAACCGCACCAAAAGGGCAGCCTCGGCTGCCCTTTTTCTTGGTCGGTGTCATTTCGTATCCAACCCCTGGGAGAACAGAACATGCTTGAAAACGCACGCTTGAAATGGATCTTGGTCGCAGCGGCCGCGCTAACGCTGGTCGCTTGCGGCAAGCAAGACACGCAGCTGGGGCAGGGCGGATCCGTGGTGACGGGCTCGGCCGGGCCTGCTGGCGCCCACAACGCAGCCAAGCAGTTGGTGCGCTGCGATGCCCCCGTCGCCACGCTGGCCTTGGTAGAGAACCCGCGCGGGTACACCTACGGCGGCGCCAGCGGTCTGCCCGAGACGCCGCTGCCTTTGGTGCGCTTGTTGGCCCAGCAAAGCGGCTGCTTCCGCATCGTTGACCGCAGTGCCGGTCTGCGCCAAACCATCCAAGAGCAAGAGCTGAAGGACGCCGGCGTGCTGCGCAAGGCCGGCAGCACGGTCAGCAAAGGCAAGGGCTACGAGGCGCAGTACGCGCTCACGCCCTCGCTCACCTTCAGCCAGATGGACGCCGGCCGGCAAGTGGGCGGTTTGATGGCGCAGATCCCTGTGCTGCGCAACTTCGTGGGCGCGGCCGAACAGGTCAAGCTCAAGGAGGCCCAGGTGGCGCTGCTGCTGACCGATACCGAAACCACTGAGCAGGTGGCCGCGGCCACTGGCTCGGTGCGGGTGACGGACTTGGGCGTGGGCGGATTGGTGATGGGCCCCTTGGGCGGTGCCGCCGGTGCCGGTTGGAGCAACAGTGCCGAAGGCAAGGTGATCGCCGCGGCTTTTCTTGACGCCCACAACCAGTTGGTGGTGCAGGCGCGCCAGCTTGCGGCGAAGGATTTGCCGCCGCCGGTGCCAACCCGATGACCTACAAGGTGCCCGAGTCGGTGTTGGTGGTGATCCACACCGCTGACCTGCAGGTGTTGCTGCTGCAGCGGGCCGACGAGCCGGCGTTTTGGCAGTCGGTGACGGGCTCGAAGGACAGCTGGGATGAAAGCTGGGCCGCCACGGCCACGCGCGAAGTGGCCGAAGAAACCGGTATCGATGCACACGGCCCCGGCTGCGTCTTGCGCGATTGGGGACTGGAGAACGTCTACGAGATTTACCCGCGCTGGCGGCATCGCTACGCACCGGGGGTGAGCCACAACACCGAGCGCGTGTTTGGCTTGCAGGTGCCTGCCGGCATGCCGGTGCGCCTTGCCCCTTTGGAGCACTTGGCCTGGGTGTGGTTGCCTTACCGAGAGGCCGCCGAGCGCTGCTTTTCGCCATCCAACGCCGAGGCGGTGTTGCACCTGCCTCGGGTTTAACCGCCCAGCGCCGGCGCGCTGTTTCAGGAAGATGCGCCCATGGCGCACGCCCCAGGCTCTCCTCCTCACGATCACCCTCCCGCGCAGGCAGGCAGGAGGGCCGCTTGGTGGTGCTGGAGCTTGTCCTGCCTGGGCGCTCTGGGTTTGGCTCAGCTCCCGGGTCTGTGGTTGGGTTTGGCGGGCCTGCTGTTGGGGTCGGGCACGGTGCTCGGGGCATGGCTATGGCTTGGGTCGCGCCGCGTTCCGCCCTCCCCGGTGGACGATCAAAGCGCGGCAGCCTCGGCGGAGCAGGGCGCTTTGGTCTCTGCGCTGCAGCAGGAGCAGTTGCGGCTGCAGAACATCATCGACAGCACCGATGTGGGCACCTGGGAGTGGGACGTGCCCAGTGGGCGAACCTGGCTCAACGAGCGCTGGGCATCGATGCTTGGGTACACGCTCGAGGAACTACAGCCAACGACGGCAGCGACTTTCGAGGGCTTGCTGCATCCCGACGATGCCGAGCAGGTGGCCGAGCGCACCTCGGCGCACTTTGAGGGTTTGGCGCCGGTCTACGCCTCGGAGGTGCGCTTGCGCCACAAGGCTGGCCATTGGGTGTGGGTGAGCATCGCGGGTCGCTTGATGTCGCGCGACGCCACGGGCGCGCCGTTGCGCATGTGTGGCACCCACCAGGATGTGACCGAGCGACGCAGCGTGGCCGAGCGTTTCGAGCAAGAGCGGGCGCGCCACGCCAACATCCTGGAAGCGACCGAGGTCGGCACCTGGGAGTGGCACCTGGACACCCATGCCATGGTGTGCAACGAGCGCTGGCCTTCCGAACTGGGGCAGCCGGCGCACTTGTTCACGAGCGAGGATGGCCTGGCCACCTTGATCCACCCTGACGACTTGGCGGCGCTGCGTGAGGCCGTGCGCAGCCACCTGCGCGGCGCCAGTCCGCGCTTGTTCACCGACTTCCGCATGCGACACGCTGACGGTGGCTGGCGCTGGTACCAGGCCAATGGCCAGGTGCTGCTGCGCGCCAGCACCGGGCGAGGACGGGTGCTGTTTGGCGTGGTGGCTGACGTGAGTGAACGCAAGCGCACCGAACTGGCATTGGCCGAAGGTCGCGACCTGTTGGACCGCACCGGCCGCATCGGTGGCGTGGGAGGGTGGGAGTTGCGCTTGGACGACGACCGCGTGCGTTGGACAGCCCAAACCGCCCGCATCCACGACCTGCCGCCCAACCACCAGCCGGAGTTGGCCGAGGCCTTTGGCTACTTCGCGCCGGAAGCCCAGTTGGCGGTGTACCAGGCCGTGAACGATGTGCGGCAGCGCGGGGGTAGTTTTGACCTGGAGCTGCCCATCATCACCGCCCAGGACCGCCGCGCCTGGGTGCGCATGGTCGGCGAGGCCGAGTTGGAGGGCGGCCGCCCGGTGCGGCTGGTCGGCGCCTTGCAGGACATCACCCAGCGCCGCCGTGCCGAGCAAGAAGCCAAGCGGAGCGCCGAGCTCCTCCGCGGTGCCATCGACGCCATCGATCAACCTTTCGCTTTGTTCACCCCTGACGACCGCCTGCTGTTCTGCAACGAGCGCTACCGCTTGGCCGACCCGCGGCTGGCCGACCTGATCCAACCCGGCGTGCGCTACGCCGCGTTGCTGCGCGAGTTGGCTGACCTCGACCAGGTGGTGCCGCCTGGACAAGATCCCGACGCCTGGGTGCAAGCCCAGGTGGCCCGCCGCCGAGAGGGTCCGATCACCGAGCTGGCGCACTACGCCAACGGCCGGGTGATGCGCTTGATCGACCGCGTGCTGCCCGATGGCCATGTGGTGAGCTTCCGCATGGACCTGACCGCCGAGGTGCATGCCCAACAGGCGGCCGAGCAAGCGGCGCTGGCCAAAAGCCAGTTCTTGGCCAACATGAGCCACGAAATCCGCACCCCTCTCAATGCCGTGCTGGGCATGTTGCAACTGTTGGGACGAACGGCTTTGGATGCCCGGCAGACCGATTACCTGGGCAAGGCAGAGAGCGCGGCCAAGGTGCTGTTGGGCTTGATCAACGACACCTTGGATTTCTCCAAGATCGACGCCGGCAAGCTGGAGCTGGAGGCGGTGCCCTTCCAGCTGGACACCTTGCTGCGTGACTTGGCCGTGATCCTGGGCAGCACCGTGCGCCAGAAGCCGGTGGAGCTGTTGTTCGATATCGATCCCCACCTGCCGCCCGTGTTGGTGGGCGACGCGCTGCGCTTGCAGCAAGTGCTGGTGAACCTCGGCGGCAACGCCATCAAGTTCACCGAGCAAGGCAGCGTGCGCTTGCGGGTCAGTCACGAGAACCGAGCGGACGGCAAGCCTGCGGGCCGGGTGCGCCTGGGTTTCGAGGTCAGCGACACCGGCATCGGCATCGCCCCTGAGCATCAAAGCCGCATCTTTGCCGGGTTCTCGCAGGCCGAAGCCTCCACCACGCGCCGGTACGGCGGCACCGGGCTGGGCCTGGCCATTTGCCAGCGCTTGGTGGGCTTGATGGGGGGTGAGCTGAGCCTGCGCAGCCAACCCGGGCGGGGCAGCAGCTTCAGCTTCCAAATCGACCTGCCGGTGGGTGACGCTGCATCGGCCTCGTCCCCTGCCGACACCGCACCGTTGCGGCTGCTGGTGATCGAGCCACAGGCCCAGTCCCGCGAGGTCTTGGGCCGAACTGTGGCGGGTTTGGGGTGGTCGGTGGAGTTGGCGGCGGACTTGGATGACGGGCTACGCGCTTTGGATGGCCCCAAGGCTTTTGATGCGGTGTTGGTGGCGCCAAGCGGCAGCGCGCCCGATGGCCTCCAGGTGCTGCGCCGTCTGCACGGACGCGTGGGCGCCATGGCTGCCAGGGAGGATCTTGCGGATCGCCAGCCGAGACTGCCCCTGGTGGCCCTGCTCAGCGTGCACGACCGAGAGGCACTGGGCCTGACCGCCCCTGCCGACCAGGGCCTGCTGGACGGCGTGCTGGTCAAACCCGTGATCGCATCCATGTTGTTCGATGCGGTGCACGAGGCGCGCGCCCGTTTGGGTGCGAGCGCTGGCCCTGGCGACAGCGCCGACACCCCCGCGCGCAATCCGCAGCGGCTGGCCGGCTTGCGCCTGTTGCTGGTGGAGGACAACCCCATCAACCAGCAAGTGGCCCTGGAATTGCTCAGCGCGGAGGGCGCTCAAATTGCCCTCGCACACAATGGGCTGGAGGCCCTTGCTTGCTTGCGCCGTGGCCCTGCCGACTACGACCTGTTGCTGATGGATCTTCAAATGCCTGTGATGGACGGCCTGACTGCCACGCGCGCCGTGCGACACGAGCTCGGTCTCGATGTGCCTGTGGTGGCGATGACCGCCAACGCCAGCGTCAGCGACCGCGCCGCGTGTTTGGCGGCAGGCATGAACGACCACGTGGGCAAGCCCTTCGAGCTGGATGCACTGGTGGACACCTTGCGGCGCTGGGCCGGATGGTCGGCGCTGCCCCCGAGCGCTGCGGTTCCCCGACCAGCCCCCGATCCGGTGCGCGGCTGGGAGCCCGGCCCCGCCATGGATCGCCTGGGTGGCCGCCGCGACCTGTACGCCCGCATGCTGCGCCGCTTTGCGCAAGAGGTACCAGCGGCATTGAAACAACTGGAGGAAGCCGCCAGCACCCCCGTGCAGGTGCAACAGCGTCGCCGGTTGCTGCACAACTTGCGGGGAACCTTGTCGACCTTGGGTGCCACCCAGGCGGCCCAGGCCATTGCCCGTGCGGAGGCATTGCCCGAGCCGGCCGCCAGTCGCAGCGCCGTGTTTGCTTTGCAGGAAGCTGAAGGCGGCTTGCAAAGCCTGGTGCTGCAACTGCAAGCCCTGGCGCCGGACGCGGCGGCGGGCCCAGACGCTGCAGGCGATGAGCGCGGTGCCAGGCCTCTGGATGCTGCTCAGGCGCGCGCAAGCTTGCGCGGGCTGCAAACCCTGTTGTCGGCCTCGGATGCCAGTGCCTTGGATGCGCTGGCTGCTCTCGCCCGGGCGCCCCAACAGGCGCAACACTTTGAGCCGCTGCGTGAAGCCGTTGAGGCCTTTGACTTCGTGAAAGCCCAGTCCCTCGCTTTGGCCTGGGAGCGCGCCTTGGAGCCCACCCCATGACCGCAAACCCCGCCCCGACCGAGGTCGGCCTGCCGCCATTGGAACTCCGCAAGCCCAAGTTGCTGGTGGTTGACGACCAGGCCTCCAACATCCAGGCGCTGTACCGCTGCTTCGCACAGGACTACCAGGTCTTCATGGCCACCAATGCCGAGCAGGGCCTGCAGGTGGCGCGCCAGCAGCGGCCCGACCTCGTGTTGCTCGACCTGCAACTGCCCGACCGACATGGGTTTGAGGTGTGCTCGGAACTTCAGGCCGATGCCGAGTTGCGCGACATCCCGGTCATCTTCGTCACTGCGCACAGCGATGAAGCCACCGAGACCCGTGGCTTGGCGCTTGGTGCCGTGGACTTCATCCACAAACCCATCAACCCCGCCATCGTGCGCGCGCGGGTGCGCACCCACATCACCCTCAAAACGCAGGCCGATCAGCTGCGGCACCTCGCCTTCATCGATGGCTTGACCGGCCTGCACAACCGCCGGGCACTGGATGAACGTTTGGCCCAAGAGCTACGCAACGGCCTGCGCACCGCCAAGCCGCTGGCGCTGTTGTTGTTGGATGTCGATTACTTCAAGCCCTACAACGACCACTACGGCCACCAGGCCGGCGACCTGTGTCTGCGCAACGTGGCCGAGGTGCTGCGCCACGGCATGCTGCGCCCGGTCGACTTGGCGGCCCGTTATGGCGGCGAGGAGTTCGCCTGCTTGCTGCCCGACACCCCGCTTGACGGCGCTGTGGCGGTGGCGCAGCGTCTGCGCCTGGGCTTGCAGGCACTGGCCATTCCGCATGCCGCCAGCACCGTGTCGCCCAGCGTCACCATCAGCATTGGCGTGGTGGGTGTCGCCAGCGGACCGGTCAACCTCGAGCCTGCTGCTCTGTTGAAGGCCGCCGACCAGGCCCTGTACGAAGCCAAACGCGGCGGTCGCAACCGGGTGGTGGGACAGGCATTGGGTTCGCAGCCCAAGCAGTCCGCGACTTGATGCCGGTGCAGCCATGGCTGTTGAAGGATTGAGGCGAGCATGAGCGGGCTGAGCAGTACACCCCCGTTGCGGGTGGCCACGTACAACATCCACAAAGGCGTGCGAGGTGTGGGTCTGTCCAAGCGCTTGGAGATCCATGCGCTCAAGCTCGGCGTGCAGTCGTTCGCGGCCGACTTGGTATGCCTGCAAGAAGTGCGCAGCCACCACCTGGGCGACGCGCGCCGCTTTGCCCAGCCCCTGTTGGGCTGGCCGGGTCCACAGGCTGAGTACTTGGCGCCCGATGGCTACCACGTGGCCTACCGCACCAACGCCGTCACCCCGGGTGGTGAGCATGGCAACGCGCTCCTGTCGCGTTGGCCATTGCAGGACGTGCGGCAGCACGACGTTTCCGACCACCGCTTTGAGCAACGCGGCCTGCTGCACGTGGAGCTGCAATGGGCCAGCTCAGCCCTGCACGTCGTGGTGGTGCACCTGGGCTTGTTCCATGGCAGCCGTGTGCGCCAGGTGCAAAGGCTGGGCGCCTACTTGGCCGAAACCATCGCTCCGAAGGACAGGGTGCTGGTGGCAGGGGACTTCAACGACTGGCGCGAGCAGCTCGATCAGCCGCTGAACGAACTGGGCCTGACACGCACGCCCGACAAGCCCCACCGCACCTTCCCGGCGCGGGCGCCGCTGTTTGCGCTGGACCGCCTCTATACCCGCGGCTTGCAAGCTGTGCACGCCCACGTGCCGCGCGGCGCCCCATGGGTGCGCATGAGCGACCACCTGCCGCTGGTTGTCGACCTCAAGGCGACATGAACCGTTGGCGCCAACGCGCCGCTCCGTTGGGCGGCCACAGCTTGCAATTGCTGCGAGGTGGGGACGAACTGTTCCCTGCCATGCTGGACGCCATTGCGGCGGCCGAAGACGAGGTCTGGCTGGCCAGCTACATCGTGCACACCGATGACAGCTCGCGGCAGATTGCCCAAGCCTTGGCTGCCGCCGCCCGGCGGGGCGTGCGCGTGCGCGTGGTGGTTGACGGCTTTGGCGCACGCCACGCCTTGCCGTTCTGGAACCAGCAGCTGGAAGGCAGCGGTGCGGCATTGGCGGTGTTCCGCCCCATCAGCCGCTGGTGGCACTGGATGCAGCCCGGCCAGCTGCGACGCTTGCACCAGAAGCTCTGTGTGGTTGATCAAGCGTGTGCCTTTGTCGGCGGCATCAATGTGATCGACGATCGCATCGACCTGCACCACGGCAGCTTGGCTGCGCCAAGGTTGGACTTTGCGGTCAGGCTCAGCGGTCCGCTGGTGCCGGAAGTGCAACAGGCCGTGCGCCGCATCTGGAGCCGCAGCTGGCTGGGGCGCGACTTCGGCGACGAGTTGCGCGCACTGCTCACCGACGCCGAGCCCGTGGCGCGGGCGCGCCAATGGCTGAGCACGCGTTGGCGCCTTTGGCAAGGCGTGCGGGCCCAAGCCAAGGCGCTGGCCCGTGAGCGGCGGCTCGGGCATGCCGACGCGAGCGCCGTGCAACTCGCCTTCGTGCAGCGCGACAACCTGCGCCGACGCCACGCCATCGAGCGCGAGTACCTGCACGCGCTGCGCGAGGCCCGGCACGAGGTTGACCTGATCTGCCCCTACTTCTATCCCAGCGCCCGGCTGCTGCGGGCTTTGATGACCACGGCACGCCGTGGCGTGCGCGTGCGCCTGCTGCTGCAGGGCCAGGTGGACTACCGGCTGGCCGCGCTGGCTGCACAGGCCTTGTATGCCGAGCTGCTGGCCCGCGGTGTGCGGGTGTTCGAGTACCGCGCTGCCTTCCTTCACGCCAAAGTGGCGCAGGTGGATGGGCATTGGGCGACGGTGGGCTCCAGCAACCTGGACCCGACCTCGCTGCTGCTTAACTTGGAGGCCAATGTGCTGGTGTGGGACGCTGGCTTCGCCGGCGAGCTGCGCACCGCCTTCGAGACCGCGCTGCAGGGCGCCCAAGAGGTGCTGCCCACCACCCCCATGCCCGGCTGGCGCGGCTGGCGCGGCTGGCTGCGCCGCAGCCTGCTGGCCTGGGCCGCGCAGGTCTACCTGCGGGCGGCGGGGGGTGGCGCGCGGTACTGAATCGCCTCCCGCTGAACGTCAGCCGTCAGCTGTTAGCCGTTAGCCGTTAGCCGATGTTCAGCGGCGCGAACGACTTCACCAAGTCGTCCACCGCCTTGACCTGCGCCAAGAAGGGCTCCAGCTGGCCCAAGGGCAGGGCGCTGGGGCCGTCGCACTTGGCCTCGGCCGGGTTGGGGTGGGCTTCCAGGAACAGACCGGCCAGGCCCACGGCCATGCCGGCGCGGGCCAGGTCGGCCACCTGCTCGCGGCGGCCGCCGCTGGCGGCCGCGCCCGACTCGCGCTGCTGCAGCGCGTGGGTCACGTCGAAGATGACGGGCAGGTCGCGGCAGTGCTTCTTCATCACCCCGAAGCCCAGCATGTCGACCACGAGGTTGTCGTAGCCGAAGCAGGTGCCGCGGTCGCACAGGATGAGTTGGTCGTTGCCGGCTTCTTGGAACTTCTCGCAGATGTTTTTCATCTGCGAGGGGCTCAGGAACTGCGGCTTCTTGATGTTGATGACGCGGCCCGTCTTGGCCAGGGCCACGACGAGGTCGGTCTGGCGGGCCAGGAAGGCGGGCAGCTGCAGCACGTCCACCACCTCGGCCACGGGCTGGCATTGGTGGGGCTCGTGCACGTCGGTGATGCACGGCACACCGAAGCGGGCCTTCACGGCTTCAAAGATCTTCAGGCCTTCTTCCAGGCCGGGGCCGCGGTAGCTGTGGATGCTGCTGCGGTTGGCCTTGTCGAAGCTGGCCTTGAAGACGTAGGGAATGCCGAGCTTTTGCGTGACCTGCACGTAGGCCTCGCAGGTGCGCAGCGCCAGGTCCAGCGACTCGAGCACGTTCATGCCGCCGAACAAGACGAAAGGCTTGCGGTTGTCGACGGAAATGGCGGGGCCGATGGCGATGCTGGGCATGGGGCTGTTCCTGGTGGGCGAAGGCGGCGATTGTCTCAGCCGAGGTGCGGTGCGCCGGGCGCCTGCAGCGCCCCGCCTTGCACCAGGGCCGCGGCGCGCTCGATGTCGGGCGCCAGGTAGTGGTCGGCGGGGTGGCTGGCGCAGTCTTGGCGCAGGCGCTCGTACAGGGCCTCCACGGGCGCGGAGCTGCGCAGCGGGCGCAGGAAGTCGATGCCCTGTGCGGCGGCCAGCAGCTCGATGGCCACGATGTGCGCGGTGTTGTCGATCATGGCGTGCAGGCGCCGGGCCGCGAAGGTGGCCATGCTGACGTGGTCTTCCTGGTTGGCGCTGGTGGGCAGGCTGTCGACGCTGGCCGGGTGGGCCAGGCTCTTGTTCTCGCTGGCCAGGCTGGCCGCCGTGACGTGGGCGATCATGAAGCCGCTGTTCAGGCCCGCGTTCGCGGTCAGGAAGGGCGGCAGGCGCGACACGTTGCTGTCGATCAGCATCGCGATGCGGCGCTCGGCGATGGCGCCGACTTCGGCAATGGCGCAGGCCATCGCATCGGCCGCCAGCGCCACCGGCTCGGCGTGGAAGTTGCCGCCGCTGATCATC
>CAZAIR010000085.1:0-10631 GCA_964485225.1 uncultured Burkholderiaceae bacterium | reverse complement strand
GCGCTCCTGCAGCCACTTGACGTTGCTGTCGCCGCGCAGGAACCACAGCAGCTCCAGCACGATGCTCTTCCAGTGGACTTTTTTGGTCGTGACGAGCGGGAAGCCTTCGTTCAGCGGGAAGCGCATCTGGTAGCCGAACACCGAGCGTGTGCCGGTGCCAGTGCGGTCGCCCTTGTGCACGCCGGTGGTGTGCACATGGCGCATGAAGTCTTCGAAAGTGGAGCGGGTGGGGTGGGGCATCAGAAACCGCCAAACAAGGTGTCGAGGGCGTTGGAGATGACGGCGGCCTGCGCGCGCAGGCTCACCACGGGTTGGCGCAGCAGGTGCACGGGCAGGGCGCCGATGGCAGCGGTGTCGAGCACCACGCCGATGTCGCCGATCAAGAAGACCGGGTTCAGGCCGCGCGCTGGTTTGCCGAACTGGCTCTCAGCGCGCAGTGGCGCCATCACGCGCGTGCCCAGGCCGTTGATGTAGTCGTTTTGCAGGTCCAGCAAGAACGGCGTGACGGCACGCTCGTTGGGTGCGGGGTTGGCGTAGACGTCGTAACGCGCCACTCACAGTCCCTTTGCAAAGCTGCGGTAGGGCGCCAGGGGCAGGCCTTCGCGCTCGATCCGCGCGTTGTAGTCGGCGATGGCCTCGCGGTTGTCTTCGTTCCAGCGCTGCCAATAGCGGCGCTGCACTTCGGCGGCTAGCAACTCATCCACAGTGGCCGAGATGTTCATGCCGAGCTCTTTGGCGGTATCGAGCACCTTGGCATTCAGGGTCAGGTTGGTGGCACGCTTGGGGCCGTCGTCAAAGCGGAGCATGGGCGATCTCCTGGAAACATGCGCATGAATTATGTGGGCACCGCCTGTTTCGGCACCGCTGTTCGTGCCTCAAGCCGTGAACTGCAGCGCCGCCAGTTGCGCGTAAGCGCCGCCCTTGGCCACCAACTCGGTGTGCGTGCCCATCTCGACCACGCGGCCGTGCTCCAGCACCACGATGCGGTCGGCATGTTGGACGGTGGCCAGCCGGTGGGCGATGACCAGGGTGCTGCGGCCGCGCATGGCAGCGTCGAGCGCTTGCTGCACCAGGCGCTCGCTTTCGGCGTCCAGTGCGCTGGTGGCTTCGTCCAGCAGCAGCAGCGGCGGGTTCTTGAGCATGGCGCGGGCGATGGCGATGCGCTGGCGCTGGCCGCCTGACAGGCGCACGCCGCGCTCGCCCAAGAAGGTGTTGTAGCCCTCGGGCAGTTCGACGATGAAGTCGTGCGCGTGGGCGGCTTTGGCCGCGGCGATGACCTCGGCCTCGCTGGCGTCGGGGCGGCCGTAGCGGATGTTGTCCATCGCGTTGGTGCTGAACAGGGTGCTCTCCTGCGGCACAAAGCCAATGCGGCCGCGCAACGCCTCCAGACTCAGGTCGGCGATGGGCGCGCCGTCCAGTTCAATGACACCGCTCTCCGCTTCATAAAAGCGCTGCAGCAGCTGGAACACCGTGGTTTTGCCTGCGCCACTGCTGCCCACCAGGGCCACGGTTTCGCCAGGGGCCAGATCAAGGTCCAAGTCGGCCAGCGCCAGGGTGTTGGGGCGTGAGGGGTATCGGAAGTTGAGCCCGCGCACACGCAGGGTGGCGCCGGCGCCAGGGGCGGGCAGCGCGCGGGGGGTGGCGGTGTCGGTCACGGGCGAGCGGCTGTCCAACAGTTCCACCAAGCGCTCGGTGGCACCGGCGGCGCGCAGCAGGTCGCCCCAGACCTCGGCCAGCACGGCCACGCTGCCCAGCAGCAGGACCACGTAGACCACGGTCTGGGCCAAGTGCCCAGCGCTGATGCTGCCGGCCAGCACGGCCTGCGTACCTTGGTAGAGGCCCCACAGCATGGCCGCGAAGTTGGCCACGATGACAAAGGCGATGAGGAGCGCGCGCATCTTGGCGCGGCGTTTGGCGCTGTCGAACGCAGCCTCGCTGGCCTCGCTGAAGCGTTGGGCTTCACGTCGCTCTTGCGTGTAGCTCTGCACCACCGGGATGGCGTTCAGCACCTCGCCGGCGATGGCCGAGGCGTCGGCTACTTTGTCTTGGCTGTCTCGGCTCAAAGACCGCACGCGTCGGCTCCACAGCAGCGTCGGCACCAGTACCAGGGCCAACACACCCAAAACCTGGCCCATCACCACGGGGTTGGTCGCGATCAGCATCACCAGCGCACCCACCGCCATCAAGGCGTTGCGCAAGCCCATGCTCAAGCTGGAGCCCACCACGGTCTGCACCAAGGTGGTGTCGGTGGTCAGGCGGCTCAACACCTCGCCAGTGCGGGTGGTTTCAAAGAAGCCCGGGCTGTGGCCAATCACTCGCTGGTACACGGCGCTGCGGACATCGGCGGTGATGCGTTCGCCCAGCCAGGTCACGGCGTAGTAACGCGCGGCGCTCAGCACGCCCATCGCCAGCCCCACGGCAAACAGCAGCACGAAGTGGTGGCGCAAGGCCATCAGCTGATCGTCGCGGTCGCGCGGCACCATGCCGGCGTCGATCAACTTGCCCAACACCGCAGGAAACATCAAAGTGGTGAGTGCAGCCAGGGTCAGGAACACGCCGGCCAGGGCGATGCGCCCGCGGTAGGGACGGATGAAGGGCATCAACCCGCTAAGGGCGCGGGGTGAAGTGGCTTTGGGTCGGTCTTCAGTCGGCTTCATGGGCGGCATGCTGCCACCGAACAGCCCCCCAAAGGCTTGGGGGAGGGTGGGCAAGCAAGATTGACCGCCCCAAGCAGGCCGGCTACACCCGCTCACCATCCACTTGAACGACGGGAGTTTCATGGCTTATCGAACCATCGGCGCCGGCATCGCACTGGCCATCGCCGCCGCTTTCAGTAGCCCAGCGGCCGCCCACGGCCCAGGCGCAAAGCCCCCCGCCGGGTGGCAGCGCATTGACAGCCCGGCTCCGGTTCGCGGCGAGGACGGAAAGGTCTACACGGCCACTTGCTCTGGCTTTCCCGGCACCGACCCCAAGTTCTCGTTCTGGGCCCGCAAAGGCAAATCCCGCAACCTCGCCATCTATTTCGAGGGCGGCGGCGCCTGTTGGGACAACACCACGTGCAGCTTGCCTGTGGTCGGTGCACCGCCCAACGTGCCGCAATTCTTTGTGCCTCAAGTGCCACCCGGCACCAATCCGGCCCAAATGGAAGGCATCTTCAAGAGCACCGATCCTGCCAACCCGGTTGCTGACTGGGACATGGTTTACATCCCCTACTGCACCGCCGACATCCACATCGGCTCGGCGACCAAGACCTACACCAGCATCGGTAACCCTGCCATCGGCCTGCCGCCCGGCGCGCCCATCACGCTGCAACACCGGGGTTTTGACAACTTCATGGTGGTGTTGGACTGGGCCAAGCGCAACTTCCGCCACCCGGCCAAGGTGCTGGTGGCAGGCTCGAGCGCGGGGGGCTATGGCGCAACCGCCAACTCACCCTGGATTGGGCGCGCATTCCCCTGGTCGCCGATGTACGTGGTTGCCGACGCAAGCCAGGGCGTGACCAATGCTGGCTTCGACAGCAGCGACCCGGGCCGCCAAGGCTGGAATCCTCAGCTCGACCGTCAGGCCTTTGGCCGCAATGCCAGTACCTTGCCGGGTAACGAGCTGATGCGCCGCGCCGCCCGCTACGACCCCTACAGCCGCTTCGCCCAGTTCACCACCAGCTTCGACACCGTACAGATCCAGTTCTACGGCGCCATGAAGCAGGCTTACGGGGGCGGCACCTGCCCGAACCCGGCGGTGGATTGGCACAACCAAATGGCAGCCAAGCTGCAATCGGATGTGCGCCGTCAAGACAACCTCAAGCACTATGTGGCGGGAGGTAGCTACCACACCATCTTGAGCTCGCCCGCGCTGTACACCGAGGCTTCAGCTGGCCCGACCGTCGCTACGTGGCTGGGGGACATGCTGGCTGCACGCGGCCCTTGGTGGGGCGGCGCTTCGGCCGAAGCCCAGGGGCACCGCGGTGGCAGCCACTGGCGCAACGAAGCTTGCCCGGGCTGCTTGGCCCAGGTGCCTTGCCCCTAATAAAGGGCCTCGGCGGATCTCAGCGCCCGGCCAGGTAGCCCACCACTTCGTAAGCCAAGTAGCGCCCCCGGGCCACGCCCGGGGCGCTGGGCAGCAGCTCGGGCCATTGCCAATCGGTGCTGGGTTGGCGCATCACGGGCGCTGGTACGAAGGTCACATCGGGGCTGGCGGCCCGGAAGGCCCGCAGGGCGCGTGGCATATGAGGGCCATGGGTCACCAACACCACGCGCTCGATGCGGTGTTGCTTCAGCAGCTTGGCACTGAGCACCGCGTTGCTCTGGGTGTTGACCGATTCGTCTTCCACCCACGCCAAGGGCTGCCGGAACTCGTCACGGGCCACCAACTGGGCCACCGCCGCCTCGGTCGGCTCATCGGGCAAACCTAAGGGCGTGGTGCCGCCGGTGAAGGCCAGGGGCAGTTTCAGTTCCCGGGACCACCACACGCCGCGGCGCAGGCGCTCCAAGGTCTCGGTCTTCAAGTCGTAGCCACCTTGGGCGTTCAGGCCGGGAGCTACGCCGCCCCCCAGCACCAACACAACGGTTCTGGGGCGGCCCGTCCAAGGCGCCAGCTGCGCCGCGGTTTGCTGGGCCGTGGGCATGCCCGCCCAGGCCGCGGTGAGGGGGTCCACAAAGCGGGGCGTGCTGAAAGCCCAAGCCAGCGCCAAACCCGTGCCCACCACCCACCAACGCCAAGGACGCAGCCGCCCCCATAGCAAGAGCCCAAACAAGGCCAACAACAGCGGCCCGGCGGGCGGCAGGAGCAAGAAAACAAGGGCTTGGCGCATGGCTGGGCATCTTCGCAGCCAAGCCTGCTGCTGAAGGCCCCAAAGCTATGCTGCCCAGCCCTGTAGCGCGTTGGATCAAAGCGATGTCGGACAACACAGACACCATCACCCTGGGCGGCGGCTGCTTCTGGTGCCTTGAGGCGGTTTTTCTGCGTTTGCGTGGGGTGTTGCATGTCGAAAGCGGCTATTGCAACGGCCATGTGCCCAACCCCACCTATGAGCAGGTGTGCTCGGGCAACACGGGCCATGCCGAGGTGGTTCAGGTGCGCTACGACCCGGCTGAAGTCAGCCTGGCCCAGTTGCTGCGGGTGTTTTTCGCCATCCACGACCCCACCACCTTGAACCGTCAGGGCAATGATGTGGGCACCCAGTACCGCAGCGGCATCTACACCGTGAGCGCAGCCCAAGCCAGCGTGGCCCAAGAGATTTGGACGGAGGCCCAAGCCGCTTGGGGCGGCAAGGTGGTGACCGAGCTGCTGCCCTTGCACAGCTACACCCCGGCCGAGGCTTATCACCAGCGCTATTTCGAGCACAACCCCAATGCCGGCTATTGCGCCTTCGTGGTGGCGCCCAAGGTCGAAAAGTTCAGCAAAGCGTTTGCTGAACTGGCCCGCGATCCCATCTGATGGCGCCCGAAAACTCCCTGCTGGCGTGGCAGGGCCTGAGCCTGCAGCACCCAGGCGGGCCGCGCTTGAGCTTCCCCGACCTCAGCCTGCAGCCCGGCCAGCACCTGCTGCTGCGCGGCGCATCGGGCTCTGGCAAAAGCAGCCTACTGGCCCTGCTAGCCGGGCTGAGCCGCCCAAGTAGCGGGCAGGTGTGGCTCGCCGGCCAAGCGCTGGCGGGCCGCAGCCCCAGGCAGCTGGACGCTTTGCGTGGCGCCGTGCTGGGACTGCTCCCGCAGCGCCTGCACTTGGTCGAGGGGCTGAGCCTTCAAGACAACCTGGCCCTGCCGTTCATCGCCGTTGGGCAGCCGGTACCCGCAGCCCGAATCGCCCAATTGACCGAGCGCCTGGGCCTCGGCGGCCTGCTACAGCGCCCACCGCACAGCCTCAGTGGTGGTCAGCAGCAACGGGCCGCGCTGGCTCGCGCCCTGGTGCGTGCGCCCCGCCTGCTGCTGCTCGATGAACCCAGCAGCAGCCTGGACGACGGCACCACCGCGCAGTTGCTGGACTTGGTGGGTGAATTGGTGCGCGAGCAGCAGGTGGCCCTGGTGGCGGCCACCCACGATGCCCGCGTGGTGCACCACCTGGGCCAAGCGCTGGGCGACGCTCTGTGCACCCTGACGCTGGAGGCCCACGCATGAGCCTGATCCGTTTGGCTTGGCAACTGCTGTGGGCGCGGCCCGTGGCCGCGTGGCTGAGCATCGCCTTGTTGGCGCTGGGTTGGGCTGCGGTTGGCTTCGTGGTGCTGGTGTTCGAGCAGGTGGACGGCCGCGTCAAGAAAGACCTGGCGGGCATTGACCTCGTGGTGGGCGCCAAAGGCAGCCCGATGCAGATCATGCTCAGCGGCGTGTTCCACCTCGATGTGCCCACCGGCAACATCCCCTTGCAAGCGGTTGAAGACCTGCGGCAGCAGCCCTTGGTGGCCGAGGTGTGGCCCATCAGCTTGGGCGACAGCTACAAGGGCTGGCGCATCGTTGGCAGCACCGATCGCTACGTGGCGCTGTACGGTGGTGAACTGGCGCAAGGCGTGATGTGGCGCCAGCCGCTGGAGGCGGTGCTGGGCGCCGAAGCCGCACGCGCCACGGGCTTGAAGGTGGGCGACCGCTTTGTGGGCAGCCACGGCTTGGGCGACGGTGGCCACGCGCACGACGAGTCGCCCTACACCGTGGTGGGCGTGCTCAAGCGCACTGGCAGCGTGCTCGACCGGCTGGTGCTGACCGATCTGGAATCGGTGTGGAAGGTGCATGAGGACATGCATGCGCTGGACGACAGCGACCGCGCCGTCATGGCGGCTGAACGTGAAGTGACCCTGGCCCTGGTGCGCTACCGCAGCCCCCTGGGCGCCGCCATGCTGCCGCGCTGGGTCAACAACCAAGATGGCCTGCAAGCCGCAGCACCGGCCCTGGAAAGCGCCCGTTTGCTGCGCATGGTGGGGGCAGGGCGCGAGGTGCTGCAAGGCTTTGGCGCCTTGCTGTTGATCAGCAGCGTGCTGTCGCTCTTCATCACCCAGATGAACCTGGTGCGCGAGCGGCAGGGCGATTTGGCGCTGCTGCGCATGATGGGTGCCCCACCGTGGCGGTTGGGCGTCTTGGTGGCGTTGCAAGCGGTGATGGTGGTCACGGCCTCCTTGCTGCTCGGCTTGGCCGCCGCCCATGCCGCCTTGGCAGCACTGGCGCAGTGGCTCAGCGCGCAGCAGTCACTGCCGTTGGACCCGGCCTACTTCAGCCCTACCGAACTGTGGCTTTGGCCATTGGGGCTGGGTTTGGCCATACTGGCTGCTGGATTGCCCGCTTGGCGCGCCATGCGCACCGAAGTGACGCAGTTGCTGCAGTCCCCCCGTTGATAGAGAAGGAACACTCCGATGCGCATGTTTGCCCTGCTGATTGGGGCCGCCCTCCTGGCTAGCTCCGTTGTTGCTCAGCCGACCCGACAACCCGACGCACATGCCAAAAAGGACATCGAGCGCCACCGGGCCATGGCCAAAGCCCATGAACAGGCCGCGCGTTGCCTTGAGTCAGGTAAGGAAGAGGCGGTGTGCCACAAGGAGCTGCAGCAGCGTTGCAAAGGACTGGCCATTGGCAAGTTTTGTGGAATGAAGCATGAGCATTAAGCAGCTTGTCGGTGGTGCCGTGTTGCTGGCCCTGTGCTGCGGGCTGGCGGCTCAGCCCCGCAGCAGCGGTGCCACGGCGCCGTTCGGCCAAGGACCTGGGTACCACGACCCCCGCAGTCCGTTCAAGCCACTCGAAGAGAAAGCTGGCGTGCTGTCATGGTCGCTGTTGTCTTCCGTGACGACGCGGGTCGAGAAAAAGAAGCTCATTCCCACGTTCCCCGCTGAGATCCAGGCCTTGCACCAGCAGCGGGTGAAGGTGCAAGGATTCATGCTGCCCCTGGAGCCGGGGGATCGGCAAAGCCACTTCCTGTTGTCCAGCGTGCCCACCTCCTGCAGCTTTTGCGTGCCGGCGGGGCCGGAGGGCTTGGTTGAGGTGCGCACCGTCACGCCAGTGCGCTACACCCTGGAGCCTGTGGTGGTGGAAGGCTTGTTGGCCGTCCTCAAGGACGACCCTTTCGGCCTGTACTACCGCGTCATCGAGGGCAAGCAGCAGTAAGCGCAGGGCGCGGCTGTCGCCTCATGGCGCCAGCCGTTCCCTGAGCCACGCGCCGTCCACCCAGCGGTAGCGCAGGCGATCGTGAAGGCGGCTGGGACGTCCGGCCCAAAACTCCCAGGCATGCGGTGCCATGCGGTAGCCCCCCCAGTGCGGAGGGCGCGAGGGCTTGAGGCCGTGTTGCAGCGCCGCCTGCGCCGCGTTTGCCACGAGCACGGCCCGGCTGCTGATCACCTGGCTTTGCGGGCTGGCCCAAGCTCCCAAACGGCTGTCCAGAGGTCGGCTTTGAAAGTACGCGTCGCTTTCCTCGGGTGACACCAACGACACGGTGCCCTCAATGCGCACCACCCGTTCCATGGTCACCCAGTGGAATTGCAGGGCGGCACGGCTGTTTTGGGCCAGTTCCTGGCCCTTGCGGCTCTGGTAATTGGTGTACCAAACCAATCCCCGTTCATCGACGTCCTTGACCAAGACGATGCGCGTCGAGGGCTGGCCGTCAGGGCCGACCGTGGCCAAAGTCATGGCGTTGGGTTCGGCCACCTGGGCCGCCAGCGCTTCTTCAAACCACAGCTTGAACTGCGCCAGCGGAACCGATGCCGCTGCTTGTTCCTCGAGTTCGCCACGCTCGTAACTTTGGCGCATGTCTGACAGCAAGCTCATCCCCTCAGTATCGGATGAAGGTTTGTCCGTAATGGAAGGCCCCATTTGAGGCGAGGAGCGGGCACAGGCATCCTGCGGTGCAGCAATTGCAACAAGAAACAGGGGCAGGACCCGTGAACAGCAAGCTTCCCGTGGTGATCGTGCTGGCAGCGGGCCATGGCGCCCGCTTTGCTGGTCCAGGTCACAAGCTGGAGCAGCCGCTGGCCGGTTCGACCGTGCTGGGATGCACCCTTGAGGTGGCGTTGGCCTCGCAGTTGCGGGTGGTGGTGGTGGTGAACGAAGCCCTCACACCCTTGGTGCGGCGCACCGTTGCGGCGCGCGATGTGGTCACTTTGAACGGCAATGGGCCGAAGGGCATGGGCCTTTCCATCGCGGCGGGCGTGAGCGCCGCCGCCGCCAGCCCAGGCTGGCTGATCTTGCCGGGTGATATGCCCTTGCTGAGGCCCAGTTCGATCCGGGCAGTCAGTGCGCGGCTGCTCGAAGATCCAGTGGTGTTCGCCCAGTACCGCGGCCAGCGTGGCCACCCAGTAGGGTTTTCGGCTGAGTTGTTCTCTGAACTGATTGCGTTGGATGGTGATGCCGGCGCGAAGCGCTTGTTGGCCCGTTTTGCTGCGCAAGGGGTCGAGGTCGATGACCCTGGGGTGTTGATGGACATCGACACCGCAGCCGATTTGGAACGCGCTCGCGCGCACTGGGCCAAGGCTGACGCTGCTGCTTGAAGGCGGGTGGGGTATGTAATACAGTTACGTGATTCCGACGTAGCGAGTTACATGATGCCCCTGCACCCCGTTTTGCTTGAAGTGACCCAGCGCATCGAGGCGCGCAGCGCGGGTCGGCGTACGAAATACCTCGCCCAAGTGGACCGCCTGGCGGGCCGCGCCCGCGGTTCAGATCGCATGGGTTGCGCGAACGTCGCGCACGCGTTCGCGGCCATGCCCGCCAACGACAAGTTCAAGATCGTGACCGAGCGCGCGCCGCACATCGGCATCATCACGGCCTATAACGACATGCTGAGCGCGCACCAGCCGTACGAGGCCTACCCGGCCCAGATCCGTGCGGCTGCAGCCCGCTTGGGCGCCACAGTGCAGGTGGCTGGGGGCGTACCCGCCATGTGCGACGGCGTGACGCAAGGCCTGCCGGGCATGGAATTGAGCCTGTTCAGCCGCGACACCATCGCCATGGGCGCCGCCGTGGGCCTGACACACGATGTGTTTGACGCAGCCCTGATGCTCGGCATCTGCGACAAGATCGTGCCCGGCCTGCTCATCGGTGCACTGCACTTCGGCCACTTGCCCATGCTGTTCGTGCCAGGCGGTCCGATGAGTTCTGGCCTGTCCAATGGTGAAAAGGCCAAAGTGCGCGAGTTGTACGCCCAGGGCAAGGTCGGTCGCGAGGAACTGCTCAAAGCCGAAGAAGCGGCCTACCACGGCGCCGGCACTTGCACGTTCTATGGGACTGCCAATTCCAACCAAATGCTGCTGGAGGCGATGGGCCTGCATGTGCCTGGCGCGGCCTTCGTTCACCCGCATGCTGGCTTGCGCAAGGCGCTGACCGATGAAGCCGTGCGATTGCTGCTGGACAACACCGCGAGTCGCCGCTTCATGCCGATCGGGCGCTTGGTGGACGAGCGCTGCATCGTCAACGCCATGGTGGCGCTGTTGGCTACCGGGGGCAGCACCAACCACCTGATCCACTGGGTGGCCGTGGCTGCGGCCGCAGGGATTGCCATCAACTGGGATGACTTCTCTGCTTTGTCAGCCGTGGTGCCCCTGTTGGCCCGCGTCTACCCCAATGGCTCGGCCGATGTGAACCAATTCCAGGCCGCTGGTGGGCCCGGCTTTGTCATCCGTGAGTTGTTGGATGCCGGTCTGATGCATGACACCCCCGCCATGGCAC
>CAZAIR010000084.1:0-10653 GCA_964485225.1 uncultured Burkholderiaceae bacterium | reverse complement strand
ACGGGGATTTCGCGCTCGGCGCGCACGCCGGCCACTTGCTGGGCATTGAGGGCGAGGTCGTCGCCCAGCACGCCGCTGGTTTTCTTGGCGGCAACTTTGGTCAGGACGGCCACGTCATCCAGGACGGTGGCGATGTCATCGAGCAGGGCGAGGAGGCTGGCGCCGGGCATGGATCAGTTCTTTTCAGCGAGTTGTTTCAAGCCGGACAGGCCTTCTTCGAAGTCCTTGCCCACCATGCTGTCGGCGTTCAGCGCGAACCAGCGGAACAGCGGGTTGCTGCCCATGTCACCGTTCATCACCCAAGTGACTTGGGTGCTGTTGCCCTGCGCGCTGAGGCGCAGCTCGCCGCTGGAGGTGGTGCCGAAGTCGGGGAAGTAGAGGTCGTAGGCCAGGCGCTGGCCGGGTTCGGCGGCCGTGAAGGTCATGGTGCCGTCGCCCTGCGTTTTGCTTTGCCAGGCCCACACGGCGCCGGTGCCGCTGGCCGCGCCGCTGTAGGTGATGGCCATGGCGGGGTCGCGTTTGTTCCAGACCGACCACTGCTTCCATTGGCGCGGGTCGGCCACCAGGGCGTAGACCGTGTCGGCCGGCGCGTTCACAGTGACGCTGCGCGTGACCGTGAACTTGGGCGACAGCAGGTAGCCGCCGCCCACCAAAAGGGCAGCAAGCCCCAGCAGCACAAAGGCCGCCCACTTCAGGATCTTCATGGGGGTGCCTTTCAGCCAGCCTTGGGCTGCTTGGTTGGTCGCTGCCAGCCGGGGATGGTGGTTTGCCGTGCGCGGGCCACGGCCAACTCGCCAGGGGCCACGGGCTTGCTGACGGTGGAGCCGCCGCCGATGGTGGCGCCGGCACCGATGGTGACCGGGGCCACCAGCACGCAGTTGGAGCCCACATGCACATCGGCGCCGATGACGGTGCGGTGCTTGTTGGCGCCGTCGTAGTTGGCGGTGATGCTGCCGGCACCGTAGTTCACGCGCTCGCCCACATCGGCGTCACCCAGGTAGGCCAGGTGGTTGGCTTTGGCGCCTTTGGCCACGTGGCTGTTTTTCACTTCGACGAAGTTGCCGATGTGCACCTCAGGCCCCAGCTGCGCGCCGGGGCGCAGCCGCGCGAATGGGCCGATGAGGGCGCCTGCGCCCACTTGCACCAAGGCGGCATCGCCTTCGATGTGGGTGAAGGGGTGGATGACGGCGCCGGCTTCGATGCGGGCGTTCTTGATCACGCAGTTGGCGCCGATGCGCACGCCATCGCCCAGCTGCACTTCGCCTTCGAAAACGCAGTTGATGTCGATCTCGACCTCGGCGCCGTGCTGCAGGCGGCCGCGCACGTCGAGGCGCGCCGGGTCCATCAGGCGCACGCCGGCGCGCATCAGCGCTTCGGCCTGGGCGCGCTGGTAGCGGCGCTCCAGGTCGGCCAGCTGCACTGGGTCGTTCACGCCCAGCACCTCGGTCTCGTTGGTGGCTTGGGTGGCCACCACCGGCACGCCCTCGGCCACCGCCATGGCCACGATGTCGGTCAGGTAGTACTCGCCTTGGGCGTTGTCGTTCTTCAGCGCAGCCAGCCAGCGGCGCAGCGCGGCGGTGGGCGCGGCCATCATGCCGGTATAGCCCTCGCGGATCTGGCGTTCGGCCTCGCTGGCGTCTTTGTGTTCTTTGATGCCAAGCACCGCGCCGCTTTCGCTGCGCAGGATGCGGCCGTAGCCGCTCGGGTCGTCCAGCACCACGGTCAGCAGGGCCAGCTGCGTGCCGCCGCAAGCGGCCACCAAGGCGCGGGCCGTGGCTTCTTGCACCAGCGGGGTGTCGCCGTTGAGGATGAGGGTGGTGTCGGCCGTGTCGTCCAGCACCGGCAGGGCTTGCTGCACCGCGTGGCCGGTGCCCAGCTGGGGCATTTGGCGCACGAAGTGCAGCGATTGGGCTTGCACATGGGCTTCAACCACATCGGCGCCATGCCCGGTGATGACGATGCGCGCCGCTGCGGGCAGGGGTGCCATGGTGTCCATCACGTGCTGCACCAGGGCCTTGCCGGCCAGCTTGTGCAGCACCTTGGGCAAGGCCGACTTCATGCGCGTGCCTTTGCCCGCCGCCATCACCACCACATTGATGCTCATCGACCGCCCTTGTTTGCTTTGCGAAGCCGGCGATTATCTGAGCGCGGTGTAGGGCCATCGGGGCCCTGACCCCCTCAAGGGGAGGGGACGGTCACCCAGCGGGGTTTGGGTTCCACCTTGGGGAAATCAATCAGCGCGGCACGGAACAGGGCCTGCAGGTTGCTCTGGCTGCCCACGGTAGCGCCATCGTTGCTGGCGCGAGCCTCGAACAGCGGTTGGCCGCTGGCGCGGTCGCGCAGCAGCAGGGCCACTTCGCGTTCAAATCGCCGCTCGATGAACCAGGGCTGTCCGTAGGCCCGTGGTGGGTGGCCAAAGCGCCAGGCGTACAGCGGTGCGTTCCAGCGGCCCCAGATGGGATCGTCCCAGGGCGAAATATCGGTGCGCGTGACACGGGCGCCCACGCTGACGATCACATCAGCTTGGGCCATGGAAGCCGCCGGCTTGAAGCCCGCCAGTGCCAAGGCTTCGGCTGCGATGGCCTCGGTCTCGGCCGCGTTGCTGCCGGGCTGGTTTTGGGAGGGCAGCCGTTCGAACGCATAAGTGCCCGGCGCGCGGCCGGCTGGCCATTCCCCGAAGCTGCGCACTTCGGCACTGGTTTGCTGCAGGGCAGCGCAGCCACTCAGGGTGATGGCGCTGGCCAAGGCAGCGATCAAAAGCAGGGTGCGGCGGAACGGCATGTCAGTCTCCTTCAGGGGAACACGGTTCAAACGGTCTGCGGCGCGAGCCGGATGACCGTGCTTGAAGTTTGCGCCTCGGGGCCGCAGCCCGCGTCTTCATCGAACGCAATGTCACCCCCTGCAAAGGGGCTCCCGGTGGCCTTCAGGGTGGTGAAGGGGAAGAGCTCGCGGTCCATCATGTGGCTGGGCACGATGCTGGCCATGGCGTTGAACATGTTCTCGATGCGGCCGGGGTGCTTGCGCTCCCAGTCGTGCAGCATGTCCTTGATGGCGGCGCGCTGCAGGTTCTCCTGGCTGCCGCACAGGTTGCACGGGATGATGGGGAACTGTCGGTGCGCCGCCCAACGCACCAAGTCGCTTTCGGCCACATAGGCCAGCGGGCGGATGACGACGTTTTTGCCGTCGTCGCTCACGAGCTTGGGCGGCATGCCCTTCATCTTGCCGCCGTGGAACATATTCAGCAGCAGTGTGGTGACGATGTCGTCCCGGTGGTGGCCCAACGCAATCTTGGTGCACCCCAGCTCGCCCGCCACCCGGTACAAAATGCCGCGGCGCAGGCGCGAGCACAGGCTGCAGGTGGTCTTGCCCTCGGGGATCAGCGACTTGACGATGCTGTAGGTGTCTTGCTCTTCGATGTGGAAAGGCACGCCCACCTGCCGCAGGTAAGTGGGCAGCACGTCCTCTGGGAAGCCGGGCTGCTTTTGGTCGAGATTGACGGCCACCAGCTCGAAATCGATCGGCGCACGCGCGCGCAGGCTCAGCAGGATGTCGAGCATGGCGTAGCTGTCTTTGCCACCGCTCAGGCACACCATCACCTTGTCGCCGGCTTCGATCATGTTGAAGTCGCCGATCGCCTGCCCCACTTGCCGGTGCAGGCGCTTGGACAGCTTGTTGACTTCGTAGGCGTGTTTGTCGTTCGGGTTCATGCTGAAAGGTCTCGTGCTCGGATCAAGCGACCCACAAGGATCCGGCTTTGCCGGGCCAAGGTGGGTGCCCCCTGAGGGGGTGGCGCGCAGCGCCTCGGGGGGAGCGTTACTTCATTCCAAAGACCTCTACCCCCACCGCTTCGCAGTCGGGGTAGACGTCGGGTTTCTCGGTGCTCACGCGGGCAGCGCGCACCTTCGGGTGCTCCAGCATGCGCGACAAGATCGCGTCGCACAGCGTTTCCTGCAGGTGGATGTGGCCCTTGGCCACGTACTCGGCAATGGTGCGGCGCATGAAGTCGTAGTCGACCACCTCGTCCAACTCATCGGCCTCGGGCGTGGTCAGGGCCATCGGTGTGAACAGGTCGACGTTGATCAGCACGCGTTGCTCGCCGCGCTTCTCGAAGTCGTGCACGCCGATGTTGATCCACACCTCGTAGTTGCGCAGGAACAGGCGTCGGCAGTCCAGCAGGGCGGGGTGGGTGAGGGCGGTGGGCATGCGTCAGCCTTGGTTGGGGTTGTTCTGGGAATCGAGCAGGTAGTACACGTCGCGCGGCTGCGCGCTCAGATGCTGGCCGCCATCGACCAGCAATGTCGTGCCGGTGATGGCCGGGCTTTGCAGCAAGAACAGCACGGCGCGTGCGAAGTCGTCGGGGGTGCTGGAGCGGCCCAGCGGCGTCATCTGGTGCGCCTGCGCGAACTCGGCCTCGGTCATCGGGCCGCTGGGCAGTGTCACCCCCAAGGCCACGCCCACCACCCGCACCAGCGGCGCCAGCGCCTGCGCCAGCAGTGGCGTGGCGGCTTGCAGCGCGGCCTTGCTGAGGGTGTAGCTGAGGTGGTCGGGGTTGGGGTTCCACAGCTTTTGGTCCAGCACGTTGACCACGCAACCCGCGGCGCCGCGTTGGCTGCAGTGGCGGTGCAGAGCACGGGACAGCGTGAGTGCCGCCGCCGTGTTGGCGCGCAGGTGCGCGTCCAGCGTCGCGTAGCTGAAGTTGTCGATGGTGTCGTGGGTGAACAGCGACGCGCTGTTCACCACGGCATCCAAGCGGCCGAGGCCCGCCAATACGGCGGGCACCAGCGCCTCCACAGCAGCTTCGTTCGCCAACTCTGCCTGCACGGCCATGGCCCGTGCCCCAGCCGCCCGCAACTGCGGCAGCAGGCTGTCGGCGTCAGCATCAGGGCAGGCCCGGTGGTGCACGGCCACATCGAACCCGTTGGCGGCCAGGTGCAGGGCCAAGTGACGGCCCAAACGGCGGGCCGCACCAGTGATGAGGACAACCGGGCGCATGGGATCGGGCGAGACTGCTGAAAGAGTCTCGATTATCCCGGCTGCCCTTTGGATAGCGTCGTGCAGTAGGTCGATGACCGTTCGTCGCCGCCTCAGTGGCTAGGACGCAGCCGCCGCCACACCCGCCACCCCAGCAACACCGCTGCGATCGCGGCATACATAAAGGGCTCAGTCAGGTTGTTTTTGGCGGCCCGCATCCACCAAAAGTGCACGCAGGCCAACACCGCCACGGCATAAATGGCGCGGTGCAACGCTTGCCAGCGTTGGCCACCCAGCCAGCGGATGGCGGCATTGAAGCTGGTCAGGGCCAGGGGCAGCATCAGCAGGAAGGCGAGGGTGCCGACCAAGATGAACGGGCGCTTGATGACGTCCTGGACGATATCGCCCAGCAGCAGACCTTTGTCGAACCATGCATAGGCCAGCAGGTGCAGCAGGACGTAAGCGAAGGTCCAGAGGCCGAGTAGGCGCCGGTAGCGCAGCAGGGCTGGCTGGTGCAGCAGGGTGCGCAGAGGGGTGATGGCCAGCGTCAGCAGCAAGCCGCGCAGGCCCCAATCGCCCAGGCTGCGGATCAACGCTTCGGCCGGGTTGGCGCCGAGGTGGTTGCCGAAAGCTGCATAAACCAGCCAGGCCAAGGGCAGTGCGCACAGCAGGTGCGCGCAAGGCCGCACCCAGGGGCGCAGCAGCAGTGGTGGGTGGTTCAAAAGAAGCGGCGCAGGTCCATGCCGGCGTAGAGCTGACCCACCTGTTCGGCATAGCCGTTGAACATCAGGGTGGGGCGACGCTTGGCAAACAGGCCACCGTCTTCGCCGATACGGCGCTCGGTGGCTTGGCTCCAGCGGGGGTGATCCACCTGCGGGTTGACGTTGCTGAAGAAGCCGTACTCGCGCGGTGCCGCGGCCATCCAACTGGTGATGGGCGATTTCTCGGTGAGGCGGATCTTGACCAGGCTCTTGCCGCTTTTGAAACCGTACTTCCAGGGCACCACCAGACGCAGCGGGGCACCGTTTTGGTTGGGCATCACCTCGCCGTACATGCCGAAGGCCAGCAGGGTGAGCGGGTGCTGGGCTTCATCCAGGCGCAAGCCTTCGAGGTAGGGCCAGTCGATGACGGGTGAGCGCAGCCCCGGCATCTGGGCCTTGTCCGCCAGGGTCACAAACTCGACGAACTTGGCCTTGCCGGTGGGCTCCACTTGCTTGAGCAGGGCGGAGAGCGAGTAGCCCACCCATGGGATGACCATGCTCCAGCCTTCGACGCAGCGCAGCCGGTAGATGCGCTCTTCCATCGGGGCCAGTTTGAGCAGGCTGTCCAGATCGAAGGTGCCGGGCTTCAGGCACTCCCCTTCTACGCTGACGGTCCAAGGGCGGGTGCGCAAGGTGTGCGCGTTGGCCGCTGGGTCGTCCTTCTCGGTGCCGAACTCGTAGAAGTTGTTGTACGTGGTGGCATCGCGCTGGCTGGTGGTCTTCTCCATCACCATCGCACCAGGCACGCTGCTTTTGGCGCCGGGCAGCTTGGCTGCGGCTTGGCTCAAGGCGGGCAGTGCCAGCGCGCCGGCTGCACCCACCAGGGCACGGCGGTTGAGGTAGACGGAGCGAGCGGTGATCTCGGAAGGCAGCAGGCGGCTCATGGCAGGTCCTTGGGGTTCAGCTTGGGTCGGCTGACGCAGCTGAACCTTACACCTGCAGGCATGGGCGTTCGCACGCCGGGGTCGTTTGTTGGGCCACCGCGCGGCGGCGGCCCGCCGCGATCACAGCGAGCCGTAGCTGTGCAAGCCGCTCAGGAACATGTTCACGCCCAGGAAGGCGAAGGTGGTGATCAGCAGCCCCACCAGCGCCCACCAGCACGACAAGCTGCCGCGCAGGCCCTTCATCAGGCGCATGTGCAGCCAGGCGGCGTAGTTCAGCCACACGATCAGCGCCCAGGTTTCCTTCGGGTCCCAGCTCCAGTAGCCGCCCCAGGCTTCCGCGGCCCAGAAAGCACCCAAGATGGTGGCCACAGTGAAGAAGGCGAAGCCCAGCGCGATGCTGCGGTACATCAGTTCGTCCAGCACGGGCAGTGCCGGCAGGCGCGCGGTGAAGCGCGCGCGCAGCGCCACGCACAGCGCCAAAAACACCCCCACACCGCCGAATTTGCGTGCCCAGGCGTGCAGGCCGCTGACGGTCTGTTCGGTCAGGCCGCCGAACTGTGCAAACGCGAGCAACACACCCACCAGGCCAAGCGGCGCCACCACCAGACCCCACCACAGCGGCGCTGCGGGGGCGGTTTTGAGCAGGTAAGCCAAGCCCACCATCGCAGCGACCGAGAAGCAGCCGTAACCGACGAAGTTGGCGGGCACATGGATCTTCATCCACCAGCTTTTCAGTGCCGGCACCAGCGGTTGGATCTCATGGGCGCCGCGGCTGAAGCTGTACCAGAGCAAGAAGGCCACGGCCGCCAGCACGATCAACATGACCCAGGCCCCAAGCGATCGGGTGGCGTAGCGCTCTTCGTAGTACAGGTAGAACAGCGTCGTCATCCACACGAACAGCACGAAGACCTCATAGAGGTTGCTCACCGGGATGTGGCCGATATCGGGGGCGATTTGATGGCTTTCAAACCAGCGCACCAACATGCCGATGAGCGCCATGCCCACTGAGGCCCAGGCCATGCGGGTTCCAAGGGCCTCCATGGCGTCGGACTTGGCCAGCATGCCCAGCCAATAAAACGCCGTGGACAAAGCCACCAAGAAGCTCATCCACATCACCGCGCTCTGGCTGGCCAGCGCGTACTTGAGCAAGAACAGTTGCTCGCCAACTGCCAAATCGGCGCCAAAGTTGTCCCGGTTCTGGCTGTACAAGCCGATGGCCAGCAGCGAGGCAGCGCCCACCACCAATGTGAGGGTGCGCAGCGGCCCCCAGTACCACCCCAAAGCGATCAGCGATGGTGCGGCGGCCAATAGAACCCCTTGTTCATAGCCGTCCATCGAGGTGTGATAGCGCCAAAACGCGTAGGCGCAACCCACCAGCACAAGCACGGCGAAAGCCCAGTCGTAGGCAGAGCGGGTGCTGCGCGTGGTGCGCAGAGGCAAGGGCAGGGTCGTGGTGTTCATGGTGTCTCGATCAACTGCTGTTGCAGGCGCTGGAAGTCGGCCTCCAGGTCACTGCTTTGACGGGCGCTGGACAACGCGAGGGTCAGGCTGCTGCCGCCAGCGGCAGACGGTGCCAGCCAAATCCAGATCCGGCGCTCGCGCACGTAGAGCATCGCAAAGATGCCCAGCGTGAGCAACAAAGAGCCTAGGTAAACAAGCTTTTGACCCGGTGCGCGCGCCACTTGGAACACGCTCGCCTGGCGTTGTTCGAAGCCTTCCAACGACACCATCAGCGGGGCGGGATAAAACGCGCTGTCAGACAACGCCAGCACCGACTGCGCCATGAAGCGCTCACGTGCCGGGTTCACCGGAGGCATGGCCACCTGCTCCTGCTCGCGGGCCAGACGTTCGAGCTCAACCAAGCTGCCATTGAGCATGCGGGTGAGCACGCCGGCCAGGGCCTCGCGCTCTGCAGCCGGGGCGAGTGCCTCCACGTGGGCCACCAGCGCCGGCAAGCCCCCTTTCGCTTCTCCTTGGGGTTCAGCACCGCTGAACAAACCGAGCAAGCGCGCCGCCGATTCCTCCAGTTGCTGCGTCAAGTCGGTCCGCCCCGTGGGAGTGGCCAGCTTGGCATAGTCCCGCGCGGCCCGCGCCCGCAAATCGGGGTCGCTCAAGGCGCGACGCAGGCGCAACCAGCCGTCAATGGCATCGTTCTCGTCGGCGGGCACGCGCAGGTAGCGGAACTCGTCGTGCGAGTTCTCGCGCACGCCGGTCAGGAACACGCGCGTGCCTTCGATCTCCACCGGCACCATGTAGTTGTGGAACTCGATCGCCTGACCGGCTGCGTCGCGCAGGCGGTAAGTGATGCTGGGCCCGATGTTGCGCAAAACCTTCTCGCCCGGCAGTTGGGCGCCGGCGCCGAGATGGTCGGTGAGTTTCTTCGGGGGGGCGCTAGCGGCCGTCTCGGCGCTCAGACCAGCGAAGTTTTCGACGTTGATGAGCCGCAACTCCACGGGCTCCAACGTGAATGGCGAGCCGGGCAGCGGTTGCGGTTTGCCAATTTGACCTTGCAGGTCCAGCGGCTCGCCGGGGTGCAGCGGCCGCACCCGCATCGTGACCTTGGAGCCGCCGTCTTCGAAGCTACTTTGGTAGATGGCGACGCCCTTGTGGATCAGCGGCTTGTTGACTTCGATGCGGGCGCTGAGGGTGTCTTCGCCGTCGTGCAGCACCACGTCGCTGGCGAACAACTTGGGCGCACCCGTGTCGTAGTACTCGACCACGAATTTCTTGAGTTCCAGCTCAAACGGCAACTGCTGCAGCAAGGTGCCGCCTGGCACGCCGATGAGCGCCACACCTGCCCGGTCGCCTTCGGGCACGAAAAGGTTGGCACGGAAACTGGGGTTGTTGGCGTCGAGCCGGTGCTCTTCGATGTTTCTAACCGTGTTGCCGGTGCCGGTGTAGAGCGTTTTGCCTTGCACCGCAGCCATGGTGCGGACCACCAAATCGCCGTCCAGCAGCCCACCGAGGCAAATCAGCACGATCGAGCTGTGGGCAGCGATGTAGCCGAGCTTGTTAGCGGCGCCTTTGCGCGCGGCGATCAAGGTGCCGTCAGCCCGCACATCGAACTTCGGTCGCCAGCCATCGGCTTGCAGCCGCGCCGTCAACGTGGCTTGTGCGGCCTCGGGCCCTTGTGCCCAGTCAGCTTGCAACTTGTGGCGGTAAGCCTGCAAACTGGCCGGGCGCAAGCTCAGCTTGGCGTCGCGCAGGTCGCGCAGGATCTTGGGTGTGTTGCGCACCACGCAAAGGCTGGTGGAGATCACCAGGAAGGCCAAGATCAACAGGAACCACGGCGCGCTGTACACCGTGAACAAGTCCAAGCGGCCAAAGAGTTCAGCCCAGAAGGGACCGAATTGGTTGATGTAGTTGTTGGTCGGTTGTCGTTGCAGCACGACGGTGCCGATCACCGATGCGATGCAAATCAGGGCCAACAAGGCGATCGCAAAACGCATCGAGCTGATCAATTCGATCAGCTCGCGGCTCGCGTGGGACAGACGAGGGGGCAACATGTTGGCGCGCATTGTCCGGGCACAAAAAAGCCGGTGCTCGCACCGGCTTGTTCAGGGAATGAAGTGGATCAGCGCAGCCCGGCGATGTAGTCCGACACGGCCTTGATTTCCTTGTCGTTCATGCGCTCGGCCACGCCCGTCATCATGGCGCTGTTGAGGCGCTTGCCATCACGGAAGGCCAGCATTTGGGCTTCGGTGTAGTCAGCGTGTTGGCCGGCCAGGCGCGGGTATTGCACGGGCAGGCCCGAACCCGCAGGGCCGTGGCAGGCTGCACAAGCCGGCACACCCTTGGAGGCAATACCGCCGCGGTAGATGCGCTCGCCCAAAGCGACCGTGTCTTTGTTTTTGGCAAAACCCGGTTTGGCGGGCTTGCTGGCGTAGAAGAAAGCGATGTTGCGCATGTCTTCTTCGCTCAAGGTGGCCGCAAAGCCTTGCATCACGGCGTTCTTGCGCTTGCCGCTCTTGAACTCGACGAGCTGCTTGACGATGTATTCCGGGTGCTGACCGCCCAAGATGGGGTTGGCAGGGCTG
>CAZAIR010000083.1:0-10696 GCA_964485225.1 uncultured Burkholderiaceae bacterium | reverse complement strand
CCAGCCAGGCCTTCACCGTCTTCCTGCCCGTGAAGAGCGTGGGCGTGATGGGCGATGGCCGCACCTACGACTACGTGGTGGCCCTGCGCGCGGTGCAGACCAGCGACTTCATGACCGCCGACTGGGCCGAGCTGCCGTACGCGCTGCTGAAGAAGGTGTCGGGCCGCATCATCAACGAGGTGCGCGGCATCAACCGCGTGACCTACGACGTGAGCAGCAAGCCGCCGGCCACCATCGAGTGGGAATGAGCAGAGCGTAATCAGGGAGGGATCGGCCCATGATGGTCGGCATTGATTTGGGCACCACCAACAGCTTGGTGGGCGTGTGGCGCGACGGGCGCTCGCAACTCATCCCCAACGCCTTGGGCGACTTTCTGACGCCCTCGGCCGTGGCCGTGGATGAGCAGGGCCATACCCTCGTAGGCCTGGCCGCCCGCGAGCGCGCCGGCACCCACCCGGCCAGCACGGCGCTGGCCTTCAAGCGCTGGATGGGCACCGACAAAACCATCCAGCTCGGCGGCCGCGGCTACCGGGCCGAAGAGCTGTCGGCGTTGGTGCTCAAGGCCCTCAAGGCCGATGCCGAGGCCTTCCTGGGTGAGCCCGTAACTGAGGCCGTCATCACCGTGCCCGCCTACTTCAACGAAGCCCAGCGCCGCGCCACGCGCACCGCGGGTGAGCTGGCCGGCCTGAAGGTCGAGCGGCTGCTGAACGAGCCCACCGCGGCCGGCTTGGCCTACGGCCTGCAGGAGCGACCGGACCACACCAGCTTCTTGGTGTTCGACCTGGGCGGCGGCACTTTCGACGTGTCGGTGCTCGATTACTTCGAAGGCGTGGTCGAGGTGCGCGCCAGCGCGGGCGACACGCGTTTGGGCGGCGAAGACTTCGCCCACGCGTTGGCGCAGCTGTTCGCGCGCCAGTGCCCTGACCTGGCCGAGGGCGAGCGCGATGCTTGGCTGGCCGAGCACGGCTGGTGGCGCATGGCCGAGCAGGCCAAGCGCGACCTGGGCGAGCGCGAGCACGCTGAGATGAGCATGACTTGGCGCGAGCGGCGCTTGTCCTTGAGCGTCAGCCGCAGTGATTTCGAAGGCGCTTGCGCCGAGCTGCTGCAGCGCCTGCGCCGCCCCATCGAGCGGGCGCTGAACGACGCGCAGATCGACGCCAGCGCGCTGGGCGAGGTCATCTTGGTGGGCGGCGCCTCGCGCATGCCCATGGTGCGCCAGCTGGTCACGCGCCTGTTCCAGCGCCTGCCGCTGCGCACCATCGACCCCGACCTCGCCATCGCCCACGGTGCGGCGGTTCAGGCGGGCCTGAAGGCCCGCGATGCGGCGCTGGACGAGGTGGTGCTGACCGACGTCATGCCTTACTCGCTGGGCATCGTGGTGGCCGAGCGCGTGAACGGCCAGCTGGTGGACGACCGCTTCTCGCCCATCATCGAGCGCAACACGCCGGTGCCCGTTTCACGGGTCGAGAGCTACCACACGCTGGTCGACAACCAACGCAAGATCTTGGTCGACGTGCGCCAGGGCGAGAGCCCGATCGGCAGCGAAAACCTGCAGCTCGGCCGCTTCGAGATCGACGTGCCGCCCGCACCCGCTGGCGAGGTGAACGTGCAGGTGCGCTTCAGCTACGACGCCAACGGCCTGCTGGACGTGGACGCCCGCGAGCCGCGCACCGGACGCGCGCACAACATCGTCATCCAAGGCGCCAAGACCGCGATGAGCGAGGCCGAGGTGGCGCAGGCGCTGGCGCGGCTGGCCGCCCTCAAGCAGCACCCGCGTGACGCGCAGGACAACCGCTACCTGATCGAGCGCGCCAAGCGCCTTTACGAAGACCGCCTGGGCGACGAGCGCCGCATGGTGCAAGCCTGGATGGGCGCTTTCGAGCTGGCTTTGGCCACGCAAGACGAGCGCGCCATCCGCCAGGCCCGGCAGCTGCTGCGCGAGCAACTCGACCAGCTCGACCCCGGTTTCCGTTTCTGAGCATGCAGCCCGCGGTTTGGGCGGTGCTGGGCATCGAACCCACGGCAGATACCGTGGCGATCCGCCGCGCCTATGCCGCACGACTGAAGCAGACGCGGCCCGATGACGACGCACAGGCTTACCAAACACTGCGCGAAGCCCGCGACAGCGCGCTGTGGTGGGCGCGGTGGCAAGACGATGAGCCGGACACCGTGCCGCCGGCCGACGACGACGTGCCTGTTGGGGCCGTGGACGGCCCGGTGGTGGTGCCGCCGCAGGCGCTGGCGCCTGAAGCCGTCCCCGAACCGGCCGTGGATCTGGCCGCGTTGCAGCAGCAGCTGATCAGCGTCTTGGACGCCCACTGGGCGCAGGGGGGCGCCGCGCAGGTGTTGCAGGCTTGGCCCACCCTGCAAAGCCAGATGGCCGATTGGCCGCTGGGCGAGCGCCAAGGCCTTTCGCTGGCCATGGCCGATTGGTTGCTGGCCTGCGAGCCGACTTCGCTGTCGCCTGCGCTGGCGCACGCCTTCGAAACGCAGTTTGGCTGGTTGGTCGACTTCCGCGTCGAGCGCACCTTGGGTCGCGACCGTGCCGAACACCTGCGCCGCCGCATCGAGCGGCTGGTGCGCCAACACCACTTTGCGCGCCAGCGACCCCCTGCGCCGGCTTTGTCGGCTGAAGAGGAAGCCGAGGCCCGGCGATTGGAGGTCCAGCGCGCCCAACAGCTGCAGCCGGTGTTGCGGCTCCAAGCGCTGTTGGTTGCCGGGCAGCGTTGGCGCTGCCTGCTGTGGATGGTGCTGGCCGGTGCTGCTTTGCGATGGGTGTTCGTCAGCGCCGGTGCGTACGACTTGAGCAAAGTGGGCTTGGGCGATGCCGAGCGGCGCCGGCTTGGCCGTTGGTTCGGCGCCGCCGTCGCTATCAGGATGGGCATGGTGCTGGGCGTCTTCCAATGGGTCGCACAAGCTTTGCCCGGCCATGCCTTGTTGGCGTGGCCGGCAGTGGGCTACCCGGTGGCGATGGCGGCGCTGTTGAACGCCGGCACCGGTGTGAGCGACTACCTGCTGGGTGGGCGCTGGCGCTCGCAAAGAGCGCAAGCGCGGGACGCGCTCGCGCCTCCACCCTGGAAGCGGTGGTTGCCGGGTGCCGGAGCTGTGATGCTGGCCGCTGCCGGCGTGTTGGCCGCGAACTGGCCACCGGTCGACACGCAGGGGCCTGTTGCTGCCGCCTGGGCGTTGCTGTTTATCGGTGGTGTGGCGTGTTTGTGGCCGGGCGAGCGCATTGCTGGGCAACTGGCCGCTGGCTTGGCGGGCGGGGCGGTCTATGGCCTGAGCACGATGGCCCCGCATTGGGGCTTGCCCAGCGTGTGGAGCTGGGTGGCCCTGTGGGTGCTCGTCGGCGTGCGGGGCGAGGCCTGGCACCGCCGTCGTGTGCACGCGTTGGAGGCCGTGCTGCACCTGCTCTGGTTGCCGGTTTGGGGCAGCTTGGCGCTGATGCGCACCCACGGCCTGACCCTGACCCTCACGCCGCTGGCGCTGACGGCGGCGCTGTGGGCGGCCGATTTGCTGCGGCCCTCGGCTGTCAGCTTGCTGCTCAGCTGGGTCGGCTGGATGCTGGCCTTGGCCCTGGCCCAAACCCTGGCGCTGGCATCGGTGCGGGGGCGCTTGGGCTTGGCCCCGCCTGCGGACGCTGCACCTTGAACCCGATGCCCTCGCCGCTTCATCCTGTTCGGAGTCCTGTTCTGTCATGAGCGAATCCATCTGGACCGTCCTGGGCATCGCGCCCACGGCCGACCTGCTCGCCATCAAGCGCGCTTACGCCGTGCGGCTCAAACGCACCCGGCCCGATGACGACGCGCAGGCCTACCAAGCCCTGCGCGAGGCCTACGAGCAGGCCCAGCAGTGGGCGCGTTGGCATGCCGAGGAGGCCGACGAATTCGAAGCTGACGACGTCCCGAGCAGCCCGGTGGTGATGGCTGCGCCTTCGCCGACCGGTGACCGAGCGCTGGCAGCACCCGACCCCGCACCGACGGCACCGTTGGCCTCGGTGGAGGCGGTGCCAGCGCCCGAGCCGACCGAAGAGCGCGAAGCACCGGCGCCGGAGGTGATGTGGGTCGACACCATCACCCCCGCGCTGAAGGCCCTGGACGCCGCCTGGGCCCAAGGCGGTTCGATGGCGGTGCTGGCCGCTTGGCCCCAGCTCCAAGCCTTGTGGGACGAGGTGCCGCTGGACGAGCGTGAACAGTTGCAGGTGGCCATGGCCGACTGGACGCTGGCGCGCCAAACCATCCGCCCCGAGTTGCTGACCGCCCTGGCCCAGCACTTTGGCTGGACCGGTGACTTCCGCGCCAGCCGGCGCTTGGGCTGGGAGCGCACCCAGGCCCTGCACGGCCTGATGGCCGACACGCTGGACCTGCGCGCCAGCAACCCGGGCCTGGCCGCGCGGTTGGAGCCGCTGCGCCGGCTGGAGCAGTGGCGCACCACCGGTGCCGTGTGGCGCATGCTGTTGTGCATGGTGCTGATGGGCGAGCCGCTGCGCCAGTTTTTGCGCGAATGCACGCCCGCCCTGTTGCACAAGCTCTGCGCCCGGGACGACAGCTACGAGCGCCTGACCACCTGGTTCAACCGCGCGTTTTGGCTGCGCGCCAGCTTGCCGGGTTGGATCGTTGCGATCTGGGTGGCGCTGGCCCAAAACGGCTGGCCTGACGCGCTGTTCGGCCTGTTCCTGTGGTTCGTCCTGTGCCTGGGCCTTGGAACGGCCTTGGTCTTCCTTGGCCGCTTGATCGGCAGCGCCTGGGGCATGGCCGCGCAGGGCTCGCCCTTGCAGGCTCGCTTGCAGGGCTGGATGGCCCACCAGCGTGCGCCGGCTGTTGGCGCCGGCCTGTTGCTCGGTGCTTTGTTGATGTCGACCCTGCCGGCGCTGTGGCCCGACGCCGGCCCTTGGCTGGTGCTGTCCAGCCTGCTGTTGTGGGCATTGGGCGTGGTGGCCTTGTGGCCCCGCTGGCCGGGCGATGGCTTTGTGGCCATCGGGGCGGCCGGCCTGGTGTTTGCCATCGCACAGCCCTGGTGGGGCTCGCAACCGCTCTTGGGCTTGCTGGCCTTGGTCAGCCTCTGGGCGCTGCTGGCGCCGGTGGTGTTTGCGCGGGGCTGGCACGAGGGCCGGGGCGGGTGGGCGGTGCGGGTGGTGTTTGGCTTCGCCACCGGCGCGCTGAACCTGGCGCGCCAGGGCGGGTTCCTGTTCGCGCTCACCCCCATGGCCTTGGTGGCCACGCTGCGCTGGGCCGGCGTGCTGCCGCTCAGCTGGACCAGCCTGGCCTTGTGGGTGGCGGCCATGCACCTGCTGAGCTGGGGGCAGGATGCAGCCAACCGCTGGGCCGCGCCGCGCTTGGGTTTCCCGGCGGCTTGACCCGTTTCCACATCCCCCACCGTGCCCGTGAACCCGATCGACTGGCAGATCTTGGGCCTTGAGCCCACCACCGACTTGCGCCTGATCCAGCGGGCTTATGCCGCCCGGCTCAAGCGCACGCGACCTGAGGATGACGCGCAGGCCTACCAAGCCCTGCGCGCCGCCTACGACGCAGCCCGCCAATGGGCGTTGGCCATGCCAACGGGCGATGGCGAGGCGGCCGCGCCAGGGTTTGCCGAAGCAGCGGCGGATGACGGTGGGTCCGGGTCGATAAGCCTCCCGGCGGACGACGGGTGCGAGCCACAGACGTCCGAACCTCAGGCGGGGCCAGCCCCTTGCAGCCTCTCGGCCCTGGTGGATGACTTGCATGCAAGTTGGTCGGCCGGCGGCTCCAGCGCGGTGTTGGCTGAATGGGCACAGTGGATCGCCCGTTTTGACGCAGTGCCATTGGCCCAGCGTGGCCAGCTGCAGGCGGCCGTGGCCGACTGGGTGCTGGCGCGCGAGGCGGTGCGCCCGGATTTGCTGCTGGCTTTGTCGCAGGCCTTGGGTTGGCGCGGTGATTTCCGCACCGCCCGCGACCTGGGGCCGCGCCGCGCCCTCGCGCTCCAAACCCTGCTTGATGAGGCCAGCGATCCCAGCCTCAGCCGCCCTGAACTGGCGGCCGAGCTGCTGCCCTTGCGCCGCTTGAGCGAGCTGTGGGCCGTGGGTGGGCATTGGCAGGGGCTGTGGCTGATGGCGCTGCTGGGCAACAACCTGTGCCAGCGCTTCGTGCGCCACGGGGCCTGGATGCGCAGCTGGAGCGGATTGGCGGAGGACGATGTGGGCGCTCTGCGCTCGGCCTTCACCTGGGCCTTGGCCTTGCGTTGCTTCGCGGCCGTCGCCATGGTGGGCGCGCTGGTGGCGGCGCTGGGTGCGCCCGCGCCGGTGGTCATCAAGGCCATGGTCAGCTTCAGCGTCTTGACCGGCGGGATCGCGGTGTTGGCCACGACGCTGGCCGCGCTCATCGACAGCGCCTGGGGGCTGCTGCTGCGCCGCTCCCCTGTGCAAGCCGCCGTGGCGCGGGCCTTGGCTTCGCCCTACACGCCGGCGGCGGGTGCGCTGGCTTTGGTGCTGGCCGCGCTGCTGCCGTGGGTGCTTGGGCCGGTGGCGCCGTGGGTCTTGCTGGCCCTGGGCTGGCTGTTGGGCGCGGTGGGCGTGCGTGCGCTGTGGCCGTCGGGGTTTGAGCAGGGGGTGGTCAGCCTGTGCACCGCCGGCCTCGCCGCTGGCTTGGCCTTCAGTCTGTGGCCTGCGGCACCCGAGCTGAGCGTGCTGGCCGCGACGGCTCTCTGGGCGCTCGGGGCGGCGCAGGCGCACCAGCGAGGGTGGCACCAGGCCACTGCGGGTCTTTGGGCAGGCTTGGCTTGGCCGCTTTGGGGGGCGGCTTGGTTGCCCTTGCAGCTGCTGCGGCAAGGCGGCTGGCTGTTCGCGGTGGTGCCCTTTGCTGCGGCGCTCAGCCTGCGATTGGCCCAGGTGCTGCCGCATGCGGCCGCCCTGGCTGTGACCTGGGTGGGACTGAACTTGGCCCTCGCCCTGGCGCAGAAGGCGGCCACCCGCTGGGCAGCGCCCCGGCTCGGGCTGGCGGCCGATGGATCGACGCCGACAATGCGCGCCACTTGATGGAGCAGGAGCCCCGCATGCGTGCCGCGTTTGGTTTGTTGGTGATGGTGGTGGTGATGGCCGTGGTGCTGTCGATGGCCAAGAAGCAAGCCGAGCAGGCCAAGCTGGCGGCACCGCCCACCCCTGCATCGGGGCAGGCCGGCACGGCCGCGCCGACAACCAACCCCCAAGCCATCGGCCAGCAGGTGCAGGAGGCGGTGAACCAAAGCGCGCAGCGCGCATCGGACGCCCAACCTTGAACCTCGCTCAGCCTCACAGCAGCCCCACGCCCGACGAGCGCGCCCGAGCCGACGAAGCCGCCATGCGCCTGGCGCTGGACCAGGCGCAGAACGCTTGGCTGGCGGGCGAGGTGCCGGTGGGCGCCGTCATCTTGCACAAAGGCCAGGTGCTGGCCACCGGCTACAACCGCCCCATCACCACCCACGACCCCACGGCCCACGCCGAAGTGGTGGCGCTGCGCCACGCGGCCACCTTGCTGGGCAATTACCGGCTGCCTGAGTGCGAGTTGTTCGTGACGCTGGAGCCCTGCGCCATGTGCGCGATGGCGCTGCTGCACGCGCGCTTTTCGCGCGTGGTGTTTGCCGCGGCCGACCCCAAGACGGGTGCGGCTGGCTCGGTGGTGAACCTGTTCGATCAGCCGCTGCTGAACCACCACACCCGCATCGAAGGCGGCGTGCTGGCCGAGCCCGCCAGCCGCTTGCTGCGCGAGTTTTTTGCGGAGCGCCGCGCCCAAGCGCGCGAACGGCGCTTGGCGCGTTCGCCCACCATCCCGGTGGGCGAGGCGACTGAGTTGCCGCACACGCTGCCGCATCCCCACGCGCACTTCCACGACCACCCTGAGACCGACACGCCATGAGCACCAGCCCGACACGCCTCACCATCTACAGCCCCGCCGGCGTGGTCAAGGAAGGCGCTGCGCTGCGCCGCGCCGTCAAGCACCTGAAAGGCCTGGGCTTTGACGCTGCGCTGGACGACAGTGCGCTAGCCAAACACCAGCGCTTTGCCGGCACCGATGCCGAGCGCCTGGAAGCCCTGCACCGTGTGGCCCGCAGTGGCGTGGGCGTGGCGCTGGCGGCGCGCGGCGGCTACGGGCTGTCGCGCTTGGTGGACCAGATCGATTGGGCGCTGATCGCCCAGTCGGTCGCCCAGGGCACGCAGTGGGTGGGGCAGAGTGACCTCACCGTGCTGCAGCTGGGGCTGCTTGCGCACGCGAGAGGCTGCGGCCCCACCTGGGCCGGCCCGCTGGCTGCCGATGACTTCGGCCGCACGGCCGAGGACGGTGGCGTGGACGACATCACCGAGGCCTGCTTTGTGGAGGCCATGCATGAGGAGCTGGAGGCGATCGGCTTCCGCGAAAGCGGCGCCGCCCGCGGCACCCAGCCGCACGACGGCTTCGAGGCCGAAGGCCTGCTGTGGGGCGGCAACCTGACGATGGTGTGCGCGCTGCTGGGCACGCCGCACTGGCCCAAGATCAAGGGCGGCATCCTGTTCCTGGAGGAGGTGGGCGAGCACCCCTACCGCGTGGAGCGCATGCTGCTGCAGCTGCAACAAGCCGGCGTGTTGGACGCGCAAAAGGCGGTGCTTATCGGCGAGATCAGCGCCTACAAGCCGGCGGCCCACGACCGCGGCTACACCCTCAAAACCGCGCTGGCCGCCGTGCAGGCGCGCACCCGCACACCGTTGCTGCAAGGCCTGCCGTTTGGCCACGGCCGCACCAAGGTGTGCCTTCCGGTGGGCGCCAAGGCGCAGCTGGTGGTGCAGGGGCGCGATGTGCTGGTGGCCTGGGGGCACGTTTGATGCGCCGAGCTTGGGGTGCGGCCCTCGGTCTCGTGTTGAGCCTGACGCTGGCGGCTTGCAACAACAACCCCTGGCCAGCGGGCTCGGCGGGTGACAACACCCTGTTCACCTCGTTCACCGAACGCTCGCCACGCTACCTCGACCCTGTCGCCAGCTACACAGCACCCGAGGGCGTGTTCGCCTACCAAATCTACGAGCCGCTGTACGGCTACCACTACCTCAAGCGCCCCTACCAGCTGATCCCCCGCGCGGCCAGCGCCGTGGTCGAGCCCAAGCTGTTCGATGCCCAGGGCCGCGAGCTGCCCGACACCGCGCCCGACAGTGCCGTGGCCGAGGTCGTGTACGACATCCCCATCCGCCCCGGCATGCGCTACGCGCCGCACCCGGCCCTGGCGCGCGACGCCCAAGGTCAGCCGCGCTTTTTGGGCCTGACACGCGCGGAGATCGCCAGCAAACGCACGCCGTTTGACTTCGCCGAATCCGGCACCCGCGAGGTGACGGCGCATGACTTCGAGTACGCCTTCAAGCGCCACGCCACCACCCGCATCGAGGCGCCCATCCTCTCGGTGTGGGCCGAGCACATCGTGGGCCTGCGCGCCTACGCCGACCGCATCAAGCAAGAAGACGCCACGCTGCTGCACGGCCTGCCGCGCAGCAGCCGCGACAAGCCGTTCCTCGACTTCCGCCGCTGGCCGCTGCCGGGCGTGCAAGCGGTGAACGACCACCTGCTGCGCATCCGCCTCAAGGGCCGCTACCCGCAGTTCAGCTATTGGCTGGCCACCACCTTTGCCGCCCCGGTGCCGTGGGAGGTGGACGCTTTCTACGCACAGCCCGGCATGCAAGACGCGGGTTTGAGCTGGAACCGCTGGCCCGTGGGCGCCGGGCCGTTCCAGATGGCCGTGTACGAGCAAGACCGCCGCCACGTGCTGACCCGCAACCCGCATTACCGCGGCGAGCCCTACCCCTGCGAGGGCGCACCCGGCGACGCCGAGGCCGGCCTGCTGGCCGATTGCGGCAAGCCCACGCCCTTTGTGGACCGCATCGAGTTCATGGCCATCAAAGAGCGGCTGCCCACCAAGGAGCTGTTCAAGCAGGGCTACCTGGACACGCCCGACCTCGACCGCGCTGAGTGGGGCATCGAGTTCCTGGCCGACCGCCAAGACGAAGGCGCCACCGACCGCCTGTACCGCGAGCGCGGCTACCGCTTTCCCGCGGGCACCGACATCAGCAACTGGTTCATCGGCTTCAACATGCTGGACCCCGTGGTGGGGCAGGGCAGCACGCCTGAGCAAGCGGCCAAGAACCGCAAGCTGCGCCAGGCGCTCAGCATCGCCATCGACTGGGAAGAGGGCTACGGCCGCATCTTCAACAACAAGGGCGGTGTGGCTGCACATGGTCCGGTGCCGCCCGGTGTGTTCGGCGCGCGCGAAGGGCAGAGCGGCTGGCACAACCCCGTGACCCACCGCGTGGTGAACGGCCAGGTGCAGCGCCGTCCGATCGAAGACGCCAAGGCGCTGATGGTGGAGGCCGGCTACCCCGACGGCCGCGACGCGGTGACGGGCAAGCCCCTGGTCATCAACTACGACTTCAACAAGATCGTCACGCCCGAGGCCAAGGCCGAGAACGACTGGCTGGCCAAGCAGTTCGCCAAGCTGGGGGTGCAGCTGGAGGTGCGCGCCACCGACTACAACCAGTTCCAGGAAAAGCTGGTGAAGGGCAAGCACCAGATGTTCTTCTGGGGCTGGTTTGGCGACTACCCCGACGCCGAGAACTTCCTGTTCCTGCTCTACGGCCCCAATGCCAAATCCATCCACCAGGGCGAGAACACGGTGAACTACCAAAACGCCGCCTACGACGAGCGCTTCCAGCGCCTGATCCGCCTGCCCG
>CAZAIR010000082.1:0-10929 GCA_964485225.1 uncultured Burkholderiaceae bacterium | reverse complement strand
TGCATCAAGCGCGCTCGCTTCCTGGCCCTGCTGCCGTACAGCGACCAGCACAAGGCCTGATAGGAGCCCAACACCATGCAAGTCATCCTGCTCGAAAAAGTCGCCAACCTGGGCAACCTGGGCGACGTGGTCAAGGTCAAAGACGGTTACGCCCGTAACTTCCTGATCCCCACCCGCCAAGCCCGTCGCGCCACCGCCACGGCCATCCAAGAGTTCGAAGTCAAGCGCGCCGAACTGGAAAAGGTTGCCGCTGCCAAGCTGGCCACCGCCCAAGCCCTGGGCGAAAAGCTGACTGGCAAAACTGTTCGCGTGGCCCAAAAGGCCGGCGTGGACGGCCGCCTCTTCGGCTCCGTCACCAACGCCGACATCGCTGACGCGCTGAAGGCCGAAGGTCACGAGGTCGTCAAGGGCATGGTCCGCCTGCCCAATGGCCCGATCAAGCACGTCGGCGAGTTCGCCGTGAGCTTGGGCCTGCATACCGACGTGACCGTTGAGGTGAACGTGCACGTGGTGCCCGCAGCCGAGTAAGCTGCAGCCACCAGCGCCTGAACAAGGCCGGCTCCCGCAAGGGCGCCGGCCTTGTGCATTTCAGGCTGAGAACTTGTCCCGAACTGATCACCGCGTGTCCACAGCTTTATCCACATGAACACCAGCTTTGCCACCCCGCGTGACGAGGAACTGGCGCGTTTGCGCGTGCCGCCGCATTCCATCGAGGCCGAGCAATCGGTGTTGGGCGGCTTGCTGATCGACAACAGCGCCTGGGACCGTGCAGGCGATGTGGTGGGCGAGGGCGACTTCTACCGCCTGGAGCACAAGCTGATCTTCTCGGCCATCGGCAAGCTCGTGACTGCCGGCAAGCCCGCTGACGTGATCACGGTGTTCGAGGAGCTGAATGGCTTGGGCAAGGCCGAAGACTGTGGCGGCCTGGCTTACCTGAACGCGCTGGCGCAGTCGGTGCCCAGCGCCGGCAACCTGCGGCGCTACGCCGAAATCGTGCGCGAGCGCGCGGTGCTGCGCAAGCTGGTGACGGCCAGCGACGAGATCGCCACGGCCGCTCTCAACACGGGTGGCCGCAGCGTCACGGCGATCTTGGACGATGCCGAGGGCAAGATCCTGCGCATCGGTGAAGAAGGCAGCCGTGGTGGCCAAGGCTTCCACCGCATGGACAAGCTGATGGTCTCCTTCATGGAGCGCGTCAACGAGCTGGCCGAAAACGGCGCTGACGACGTGACCGGTGTGCGCACCGGCTTCTACGACCTGGACCGCATGACCGCGGGTCTGCAGCCCGGCGACTTGCTGGTGCTGGCCGCGCGCCCTTCGATGGGCAAGACGGCGTTTGCCGTGAACATTTGCGAGCACGTGGCGCTGGACGAGGGCCTGCCGGTGCTGATCTTCTCGATGGAAATGGGCGCGGCGCAACTGGCGGTGCGGATGGTCGGCTCGATCGGCCGCGTCGACCAAAGCCACCTTCGTACCGGGCGTTTGCAGGACGACGAGATGGGGCGCATGGTGGAGGCCGTGGAGCGCCTGGGCCGCGCCAGCGTTTTCATCGACGAAAGCCCCGGTCTCAGCCCGGCCGAGGTGCGGGCCCGCGCACGCCGGCAAGCGCGTGAATGCGGCCAGCTCGGCTTGATCGTGATCGACTACTTGCAACTGATGAGCGGCGACACCGCCAACGAGGAAAACCGCGCCACGGTGCTGGGTGAAATCTCGCGGGGTATGAAGGCCTTGGCCAAGGAGCTGAAGTGCCCGGTGATTGCGCTGTCGCAGCTGAACCGCTCGGTGGAGCAGCGCCCCGACAAGCGCCCCATGATGAGCGACTTGCGGGAGTCCGGTGCCATTGAGCAGGACGCGGACGTCATCATGTTCATCTACCGCGACGAGTACTACACCAAGGACGAGTGCAAGGAGCCGGGTGTGGCCGAGATCATCATTGCCAAGCAGCGGAATGGCCCGGTGGGCACCGTGAAGCTGGGCTTTGAGCGCATGCACACCAAGTTCAACAACTTGGCGCCCGAGTACAGCAGCGGCGGTTACTGAAGCCGCTCCTTCAGGCCGCTACAGCGCGTAGCTGCCCGCAGCCACACGGTTACCTGGCCCCCACAGGCTGAAGCCACCTTGTGTGAGGTACAGCCGGGCATGGCTGGGCAGCAGCAGCGGACGCATGAACTGGATGCTCAGGCTGCGCAAAGCCTGCCCGTGGTGGCTCGCGAGTGCTGCCTCGGTGCGCGCCGCGCTGTGCATGCCGTGCACCAAGGGCTGGCTATGACCCAGTACCTTGGCCGACCAAGGCCACAGGTGGATGGGGTTGAGGTCGCCCGATAACAGACCGTACTGGCGACCAGTGTTGGCTGGCAGGTCCCACTGGGCGATACAGGCCTCGGCCGGCACGCGCGGACTGCTGGTGCGCGGCGGGCGGCTGCCATCGGCCGGCGCACGGCGCACGAGGTAGCGGCTTTGACTGTCCACGCAGGTTTGCCCGTGCTGGTTCAGGGTGCCGCGCAACACCAAGGTCTGTGCGCCGTTCGCGGCTTCGGGTTCGGCCTGGGCGGTGAGGTGGATCTCGCATCCGGCGCTAGGGTCCCAGGGGGCCAGTGCCTGCAGCGTTTGGGCCAGGTGCACGGTGCCTGGAATGGCGAAAGGAAAGTCGGGCCTCAGCATCAGTGCCAGTTGGGCGCGCTGCAGGGTCAGGTAGTGCCAGCACAGGGGCACGGGGCACAGTGCTGGGTCATAGCCCAGGCTGTGTTGGTAGCGGGCCAGGTGGTCGGCATCGGTCGCTGGGGCATGCCACTGCCATGCTTGCGTGGACAGCGGTCGCTGGCCCGAGCGGCCCAAGGTGGTGAGTGCACGCAGCAGTGGCAGCGCGCCACTGCGCGGGAGGGCGCTGCTCAAAGCTGAGCGCCGGCGTAGCCTTGCTGGCGCCAAGCTTCGAAGACGGCCACGGCGACGGCGTTGCTCAGGTTCAGGCTGCGCTGCCCGGGCCGCATGGGCAGTCGCAGTCGCTGTGTCGGTGGGAATTCGGTCTGCAGGGCGTCGGGCAGGCCGGCGCTTTCGCTACCGAAGACCAGCCAGTCGCCGGGTTGCCACGCCAGTTGCTGAAAGCCTTGCTGGCCGCGGGTTGTGAATGCGAACAGGCGGTCCGGCGCAGGCCGCTCCGCCGCGACAAAGGCAGCCCAACTGGCGTGGACCTTCATTTCGGCGTACTCGTGGTAATCCAGCCCAGCGCGTTGCAGCAGCTTGTCTTCCAGGCTGAAGCCCAGTGGCTCGATCAGGTGCAAGCGGCAGCCTGTGTTCGCACTCAAGCGGATGACGTTGCCGGTGTTGGGCGGGATCTCGGGGTGCACGAGGACGATGTTGAACATGGGCAATGGGCAATGAGGTTCAGGCAGGCCGCGCTGTGCGGGCCACCGCCCACGCGTGCACGCTGGCGGCGCCATGGCGGGTGAGCAGCACGGCCAAGGCGCTCATCGTCGCACCGGTTGTCATCACATCGTCGACCAGCGCGATGTGTTGGCCGTGCACCGAGGTGCCCGGCGTCAGCGCAAAGGCCTGGTTCAGTTGACGCTGGCGCTGGGCACGGGAGAGTTGAGTTTGGCTGCTGGTGTCGATGACGCGCTGCACCCAGTTGCTTTGCACCGCGTAGCCCAGTTCGGTGCCCAGAACGTCAGCTAAGACCTGGCTCTGGTTGTAGCCACGCTCACACAGGCGCTGCGTGTGAAGGGGCACGGGCACCAGTTGCATCGCCGCCGGTGGCGGCTCAGCTTGGGTTTGCACGGCTCGGGCAAGCAACTGACCCAATGCTGGTGCGGCGCTGAGCTGGCCGTGGTACTTCAGCCCGTGCAGCAGCGTGTCCCAAGGGGCGGCGTAATCCACCGCTGCCACCGCACCGGCCAAGGGCAGGGGTTCGCGCAGGCAGCTGCCGCAGTGCGGGCCTGCCAGCTGCAGTGCACACCTTGGGCAGCGCAAGCGGTTGGGTGCGAACTGCGCCACGCAAGCGCTGCACAACCGCTCACGGCCCCACGCCAGGCAGATCTGGCAGCCGCCGGGGATGGGCCATCGGGTGGGGTCTAGCAGCGAGCGCAGCATGGCCCCCACGATACTGCGCGACCCATGCTGAGCACCACGCCCGACCCCCAACTCACCCAGGCCACGCGGCTGCAAGCGATGGCTTTGCAGCGCCAGGCCCGGCGATTGATCGCCCAAACCCAAACCCCTTGGCTCAGTGAGCTGCTGGCGCAGCGCATGGCCGAGCGGCTGGATTGGATCAAGTTGGAGGTCGGCCGCGTGCTGCAGTGGCAAGCCCTGCACGGTGGTGGCCATGCGGCCTTGAAAGGCCGCTATCCCACCGCGAGCCACGCCTGGGTGGAGGAGGCCGCCCAGGGTCCGGCGCAGGCGCTGCTCAAGCGCCCCTGGTGGCAGCTGTGGACGGCCCCCGAGGCCGAATTGCTGGTGCCGGCGCAAGTCCCCCCTGGTGGCGCGCAGTTGGTGTGGGCCAACCAGGTCATCCATACCGCCCTCAACCCCCGCGAGCTGTTGGCGCAGTGGCACGGGGCGCTGGCGGTGGATGGCTTCGTGATGTTCAGCGGCTTGGGGCCTGACAGCTTCAAGGAGCTGCGTGCCGTGTACGCGGCGCAAGGCTGGGGGCCGGTGACGCCGCAGTGGGTGGACCTGCATGACATCGGCGACATGCTGGTCGAAGCTGGGTTTGCCGAGCCGGTGATGGACCAAGAGCGCATCAGCCTGACTTGGGGGGATGCCGATGCCCTGTGGCGCGATCTGGTGCTCATCGGCGGCAACCTCCATGCCGACCGGTTTGCAGGCCTGCGAACGCCACGCTGGCGGCAGCGATGGCTTGATGCGGTGAACCGTTTGGCTGGCGCAGATGGGCGCATCGTGATGACGCTGGAGTTCGTGTGCGGCCATGCCATCAAACCCCTGCCGAAACTGAAGGTCACCGGGGAAACACGGGTAAGCGTGGATCGGATGCGTGACGAACTGCGGCAGCGGCGGGCTTGAGTTGCGTTAGCGTTGGGTGGCAGCAATGCCCTTTCGGACACCCTCAGGAATCCACCTGGAGCCCACCCGCATGACGCCCAAAACCCTGCACCCCATCCCCGCCGCCGCCGAGCGTTTTTTTGCCAACGCAGGCAAGTTGCCCGCCATGCCCGAGGTGGCGACGCGGCTGATCAAAAGCTTCGATGACCCCAACATCGGCCTTCACCAGGTGGCCGATTTGATCGGCAAAGATCCTGCTCTGACCGCCAAGGTGCTGCGCTTGGCCAACAGCGCCCGATTCAGTCCTTCGCACCGCATTGGCACCTTGGTGGACGCGGCCAACGCGCTGGGCATGGACACGCTGCGCAACCTCACGATGGCCGCCGCCATCACCAACACGTTCCCGCAGTGCCATGGGTTGGACCGCTTGGCCCTTTGGCGTCACGCAGCGGCGACTGCGGCTTACGCGCGCATCTTGTCCAAGCTGGTGCGGCTGGATGCCGATGAGGTGTTCTTGGCCGGCATGATGCTGCGCACCGGTCAAATCTTGATGGCCATGAGCGAGCCTGCGCAGGTGGCGGATGTCGAGACCCACGCGCAAGAGCCGGGTAGCCGCTACTCGCTGGAGCAAAGCCGCTTTGGCTGCACCCATGCCGACGTCACGGCCAGCCTGGCAGCCCATTGGCATTTCCCGGATGAAATGGTGCAGGCTTTCACCGATGCCAACGATCCGTTGGCGGTGCGCCCCTTCAGCCTGATGGCTGCGGTGCTGCACTTGGCGGAGGTGCTGGCTGATGCCGCCGTGCATCACAGCGATGCGGTGGCCGCCTTGGAACTGGCGGTGCCGGAACTGGTGCAGCACCTGCACCTGGACCTGGTCGACTTGCGCGCGCGCGTCGAGCAGGCCGGTGACCCGGCCCAGGATGTGGAGCTCTTACTGCACTGAGCCTTTGCGGGCGCCCGTTGCGACTGGGCTTGCGCCGCTCGAGGCTTTGGCGCGGCTGGCCTGCACTTCCATTTGCACCTCCACCCATTCGTCCCAGGTCGAGTCGCGCACCTCCAGGCCGCGCAGGTCGGCCCGCTCGCTCAGAAAGCCGGAAAAGCCTCCAGTGCGATGAGACACCTGGGCGGAGAACGGTGGCTTGGCGTGGCGATGACTGTTCATGGGCCGAAGCATGCGCCTTTGTTGCAACTTGCAACATCCCCCAAAGGGAGGGGTTTCATGGGCGGCCCAGGTGCTCGACCCCGCTGGCAAGGGGTGCTACGGGGTCAGTTTTCCCACTTCAGGCTGCAGCGCGTTGGCGCAGTGGCGCACCAAGGCCCGTGCCGCCTCGCTCACCAAAGGGTGGGGCAAGGTCAGGGCCAGCACCATGTCACCCTCCGGTACGGGCAGGTGCCAGTCGGGCAGCAGATCCACCAAAGCCCCGGTGCGGCAGGCCTCAGCCACGCAGTAAGTGGGTGCCAACAGCACGCCCATGCCTAGGCAGGCCAGCGCGGCCAAGCTGTCCATGTCGGCGCTGAAAGCCACCACCTGCGGTCCCACCTCGTAGGCGCACGGCATACCTTCGCCCTGGTTGCGCTGCCAGCTGAGTGAAACGGTTTCGCGAGCGGCGCCCAGCACCAGCAGCGGCAGTTCTGACAAGTCCGCTGGGCTTTGCAGTGCCGTCGCTACCGAGGGGGCCGCGAATGCGCTGACGCGCAGCGGCATCAGCGGCTGGGCCACCCAGTCGAGTGGAGGTTCGCGGGTGATGCGAAAGGCCACGTCCACCCCTTCGCGCAGCAAGTCAACCCGGCGGTCGGTGAACAGCAGCTCGAAGCTCACGCTGGGGTGCAAGCGCCTGAATTCGGCCAGCAGCGGTACCAGAACCGCGCGGCCAAAGCTGGGCACCGCGGTGATGCGCAAGCGTGCCGCCAAGGCGGCATGGCTGGCGCGCAAGGCGCCGCGTGCGGCTTCGCTGGCCTCCAGCACGGCGCGGGCGCGCTGCGCCAGGCGGCGACCCGGCTCGGTCAGTCCCAAGGATCGGGTGGTGCGCGCCAGCAGCACATGGCCCGCTTGCGCTTCGATAGCGGCCATGCGCCGGCTCACGGCCGCGCGGGTCAGCCCCAGCTGCCGGGCCGCCTGTGCAAAGCTGCCTGCCTGAACGACCCGGGCAAACAGCTCCAGCGCGTTGGCATCCAAGCCCGGCGCGGCCTGGAAGCGGGCTGCGCCCTGTCGGTGGCTGGCAGTCGGCCTGATTGGTGAGTTCATATTGACAGTTTGTGTCTATTCGATGGTCTATGCAGGCGATTGTTGAATTTCTAGCATGCAATCACTGCGCTCAACCAGCTTGTAACCCCCATGAATGCCTCTGCCCCCCCACTCAGTTCGCCCGACTTGCCGCACTTGCACGCAGCTGCGGGCATCGGTGACAGCGATGCAGTCACTACGCAGGTGGTGGACCTGCTACTCCCTGAGGGCGGTGCATTGCGCGGCACCTGGTTTGAGCCGCCCGCCACCGCACGGGCGGTGGCTTTGGTGGCGCCCGCGACGGGTGTGCCCCAGCGCTTCTACGGCGCCTTTGCGCGTTGGCTGGCGGCCCAGGGCTACGCGGTGCTGACGGTGGACTACCGCGGCTTGGCCCAAAGCCGATCAGCGGCGCCCGACCGCAGCCCAGGCGCCAGCATGCGCGATTGGATGCAGGGTGACCTGCCCTTGGCCTTGCGCCATGTGCTGGCCCGCGCGGCACAAGGGCCGGGTCCGCGCCTGCCCACGCTGTGGGTCGGACATTCATTGGGGGGGCATGCCCTGACTTTGCAGCCGCAACTGGGCGAGGTGGATGCCGTGCTGTGCGTGGGTGCCCAGCTGCCTGCCTTCGCACATTGGCCGGGCTGGTGGGGCCGCTGGGGTGCGGCACTGTTCTTCAAGCGTTGGCTGCCCTGGGTGGTGCGGCTGTGCGGGCACCTGCCCCGCTGGGCTTTGGGAGGCGGGGAAGCCTTGCCCGCTGCCGCGGCGCTGGACTGGTCGCGTTGGGGGCAAATGCCGAACTATTTCGCCAGTGATCCCAACTTGGCTGACGCCTACGGGCCCGAGCGCTTTCGGGGCGTGGCCCACTTGTACTGTGTGAGCGACGACTGGGTGTTTGGCCCCGAGCCCGCGGTGCGGGCCCTGGTGGATGCCTTCGCGACCGCGCCTGGATCGGCCAGTTTGCAGCGCATCAGCCCACAGGCTTTGGGCCTGCGCCAGCTAGGGCACTTCGCCCCATTTGGCAGGCGGGCGGGCGAACGCCTGTGGCCGTTGATGTTGCGTCGACTGGAGGCCGCCACGCCGGCCCTACAAGCCCGCACAAAGCCCGCTGATGCGTCAGGGCTTGCGCTGGCGCCGGGCCGGCATATACGATCAGGGCTATGACGAAACCAATCAGTTCACTTTTGCTTGTTGGCGCCTTCGCAGGCTGCTCGGTGGGCACCGCACTCGCTTCGACACCGGAGCCCACCGCGCCGGACCGACCCTTGTGGGAAGTCGGTGCGGTCAGCATGGCGCTGTCACAGCAGGCTTACCCCGGCTCTGACGAGCAAGTGAACCGCGTCCTCTTGTTGCCGTACTTTTTGTACCGCGGCGAGGTGCTGCGCGCTGACGGCGAGACCACCGGCCTGCGCGCCGTGAAGACCCCCAAGTTGGAGATCGACATTGGCTTTGCCGCGGCCCTGGGCGCTGGCAACGACGGGCTGGAAGCCCGCCGGGGCATGCCCAAGCTCGGCACGCTGCTGGAGTTCGGTCCGCGCTTGAAGTGGAACCTCACCCCCGATGCACCCAACCGCTGGCGCATCGAGTTGCCGCTGCGTGGCGTGTTCGACGTGAGCGATGGGTTCAGCAACAAGGGCGTTTCGTTCGAGCCTGAATTGCAGGTAGAGCGCCGCTTGGGCCAGGGGTGGAACCTCAACGCGGGTGCCAGCATGGTGTGGGGCAACCGCAAATTGGCCGACACCTACTACGGCGTGGCCCCCATTTACGCCACTGCCGGTCGCGCGGCTTACAGCGCCGATGCAGGCCTGATTGCCAGCCGCTTGCAAGCTGGCTTCAGCAAGGTGCTGACGCCCGACTGGCGCGTGTTCGGTTTTGTGCGTGCCGAAACGGTGGCCGGCGCAGCCAACCGCGACAGTTCCTTGGTGCGCCGCACCACCGGTACGTCGGTTGGCATCGGTGTGTCTTACCGAGCCTTTGCCTCCAGCACCGCAGGGGTGCGTTGAGCCATGGCAGCCCTTGCTGGCGCAACCTGGCTCCGTGCCATGCGATCGGCCATGGAGCGCATGGGCCTGTGCCCGCCGGCGGAAGCGAAGGTGGCCCTGGCGCCGGAGCTGGAATACCAAGTGCTGGTGGACGCGGCCTTTGCCCAAGGTGGTTGGATCGCCCTGCCTCGCTTGGGTGAAGCACTGCCACGTGCATTGGGCTGGACCTTCGCGCCAGCGACAACGCCCACGGCTGCCCTGGATGTTGCAGCCCACTGGCTGCAGGCGCGCCAAGGGCCCGCGGTGGTCCTCAGCCGAACGGTCACCCCAGGACAGGCCAGCTTGCAGCGCAGCCTGACCCCCATCGGTGCACGGTTCGAGGCCTTGCGCACCGCCCAAAACGACTTGCTGGCACTGGGACTGGCAGCTGCCTGCTTGGAGCGTGCGGGTTGGGGTGACGTGCAGGTGTGGGTGGCTGGGGTGCCGGTGTACCCCTGGGCGGACGAGAGCGCTCTTGCGGGTTTGGCGCAGGCTGGCGCCACCGGCAAAGGCCTGATCACCTGGACCGAGCGCCCGCAAGGCTGTGGGCTGGCTGAGCTGGTGGCTCCTCCGACGCAGCGGCCGGCTCGCTTGGTGTGAGCCGGCCATCGGGGCGATGTCGCCTGCTAGGGGCCCAGCGGCTTCGCACTTGCCGCTACCGTTCGCGCCATGCCTGAATTTCGCTTGATCGAGAGCTTGGCGGAGCTACCCGTCGCGCAGTGGGACGCCTTGTTGGCCCAGCAAGACATTCCCACGCCCTTTATGCAAGCCGGCTTTTTGCAGGCACTGGGGCGTAGCGGTGCCGCCAGCCCGGCCACGGGCTGGCAAGCGTGTTTCGCGCTGTTGACCGAGGGCGACACCTTGTTGGCGGGCTGCCCGCTCTATCTCAAATCCCACTCCTGGGGCGAGTTTGTGTTCGACCAGGCGTGGGCCCGTGCCTATGCCCAGCATGGCTTGCGGTACTACCCCAAAGCCTTGGTGGCGGTCCCCTTCACCCCGGTGCTGGGCAGCCGTTTGTTGGCCGTGGGCGCCGCCGAGCGGGCCACCCTGGCACAGGCCCTGATTGCCTGGGCCCGTACCCAGGGGGTGTCGGGCCTGCATCTGTTGTTCGGCAGCGCTGCCGACACCGAGGCGCTTGAAGGTCTGGGCTTTGCGGAGCGCGAGCAACCCCAGTTCCATTGGCAGCGAGACCCTGCCTGGCGCAGCTTCGAAGACTTCTTGGCCGCGCTGCGGCGCGACAAGCGCAAAAAAATCCAGCAGGAACGCCGTCATGTCACCGAGGCTGGCGTCATCGTTCGGGTGGTGGCGGGCGAAGCCATCAGCGAAGCCGATTGGGCTTTCTTCTACCGCTGCTACGCCCGCACCTACGCGCTGCGCGGCAACCCGCCTTACCTGCCCGAAGGCTTCTTCCAACAAGCGTTGAGCGGCATGGGTCAATGGGTGATGCTGCTGGCCGAGCAAGGGGGGGCGCCGATGGCGGCCTCGCTGCTGGCTGTGGACGTCCAGCGCAGCGTGGCCTACGGCCGCCACTGGGGCGCCGTGCGTGACTTGCCCTTTGTTCACTTCGAACTTTGCTATTACGCGCCCATCGCTTGGTGCTTGGCCCATGGCATCCATCGCTTCGAAGGCGGTGCCCAGGGTGAGCACAAGATGGCGCGCGGCCTGTTGCCCGTGCCGACCACCAGCCAG
>CAZAIR010000081.1:0-10962 GCA_964485225.1 uncultured Burkholderiaceae bacterium | reverse complement strand
CAGCGGGCTGCGCTGCGGGGCGTTCAGGTGGTCGCTGATCAGCACCAGGCTGCCGGGCGGGTTGGCGGCGCGCAGGCTGCCGCTGGCATTGGTCAACACCACCGCTTGGCAACCCCAGGCCTTGAGGCTGCGGATGGGCGCAGCCATGCCGGTGCAGTCACCCGTTTCGTAGGTGTGCGCACGGCCGCGCAGCATGGCCACGCGGGTGCCGCCGGCCGTGGTGCCCACCACCAGCTCGTTCACGTGGCCTTCCACCTTCGGCAGGGGCCAGCCGGGCAGATCGGCGTAGCTGATGCGCTGCACGTCGCGCAGGCGCTCCGCGGCGGCGGCCCAGCCGGAGCCCAGCACCACCACCAGCGCGGGGGCGGGGCCGAAGGTGGCTTTCAGCTTGGCTTGGCAAGCGGCAATGGCGGCGTTCAGGGCGTCGCCCTGGAGGTAAGGACTGCTCATGGAATGTCTTTCAGGAAAGGTGTTCGGGGCCGAAGCTGTGCGGGAACAGCTGTTCCAGCGTCCACTCGGCTTGGATGCCGCGCTCGTTGGCGGCCAGGATCGTCAGGGCGTCGGGTTGGCCGAACTCTCGCAGCCTTTGGCGGCAGCCGCCGCAAGGGGTGATGAGATGCTCACCCGCCCCCACCACCAGCACCGCTTGCAAGCGCCGGCCACCGGCCAGCACCATGGCGCTCAGCGCCCCGGCTTCGGCGCAAATGCCTTGGGGGTAAGCGGCGTTCTCGACGTTGCATCCGGCATGGATGCGGCCGTGCTCGTCCAGCAACGCCGCGCCCACAAGGTACTTCGAATACGGTGCGTAGGCCATGGCACGGGCCGCTTGCGCAGCGGCCAGCATCTGGGCCTTGAGCTCGTCGGTCATCACCGTTCCTTGACGTACGGCCGACCCAGCGCCGCCGGCGCCACGGCCTTGCCGATGAAGCCGGCCAGCAGGATCACCGTCAGCAGGTAGGGCATCGCCTGGATCAGTTGCACCGGCACTTCGCCCACGCCGGGCAGCACCACGCCTTGCAGGCGGATGGCCAGTGCGTCGAGCAAGCCGAACAGCAGGCAAGCCAGGAAGGTGGGCACCGGCATCCAGCGGCCGAAGATCATGGCGGCCAGGGCGATGTAACCGCGGCCGGCCGTCATGTTGGGGCTGAAGTTGGCGTTCTGCGCCAGCGACAGGTAGGCCCCGGCCAAGCCGCACAGCACCGCGCCCATCAGCAGCGCGCGGTAGCGCAGCCAGGGCACGCTGACGCCAGCGGCGTCAACCATGGCGGGGTTCTCGCCCACGGCACGCAAGCGCAGGCCCAAGCGAGTGCGGGTCAGCAGCCACCACACCAGCGGCACCGCGGCCAACGCAACGTACACCAGCACGTTGTGGCTGAAGAGGCCATGGCCGAAGAAGCCGCCGAGCACCGCGCCGTGCGCTTGGGCAGCGCCCAAGGGTTCGGCCAAGCCAGGCGCCAGGGAACCGATGCGCACTTCCGAACTCAGCGTGGGGGTTTGACCGCCCGTGTTGAACCAGGCGATGCCGAGCACGACGGTCAGGCCCAAAGCGATCATGTTCAGCGCCACGCCGGTAACGACCTGGTCACCCCGGTGCGTGACGCAGGCGAAGCCCTGCACCAAGGCCAAAGCGCCAGCGATTCCGATGGCGGCCGCCACGCCCAGCCAAGCCGATTGCGAGACGGCCGCCACCGCAGCGGCGGTGAAGGCCGCGGCCAGCATCTTGCCCTCCAGCCCCAGATCCACCACGCCGCTGCGCTCGGCCAACAAACCGGCCAAAGCGGCCAGCAACAGCGGCGCGCTCAGGCGCAGCGTGGAGGCGAGCAGCGAGCCCAGCATCACCCAGGTGTCATCCACGTTGGGCTCCTTTCAGCTTGGCGTACAACTTAGCGAACAAGGGCGCACTCACCATGGCCATGGCGCCCGCGAACAAGACGATCAAGCCCTGCACGGTCACCACCATCTCGCGACTGAAACCTTGCAGCTCGAAGCTGACCTCAACCCCGCCTTGGTAAAGCACCCCAAACAGCAGCGAGGCGAGCACGATGCCCACCGGGTGGTTGCGGCCCATCAAGCTGACGGCGATCCCGGTGAAGCCGGCGCCGGCCACGAAGTCGAGCGTCAGGCGGCCCTGCACGCCCGAGAGTTCGTTCACGGCCACCAAGCCCGCCAGCGCGCCGCTCAAGGCCATCGCCACCAACACCTGTTGGCGCGGAGCGATGCCGGCATAGGCCGCCGCACGCGGGGCGCTGCCCACAGCGCGCAGCGCATAGCCGGCGCGGCTGCGCCACAAGAACCAGCCCACGAAGAAGCAAGCGACCACGGCAATCAAGCTGCTGAGATTGAGCGGCGTCGGGTTCATCTCCACGCCAAAGCGCGCCATCAACTCGTGCAGGGCGGGCATGCGGGCGGCATTGGCGAAAGCGTCGCTCTCTACCGCCATCGAGCCTTGCGGGCGCAGCCAGTTCACCAGCAGGTACACGTTCAGGCTGGCGGCCAGGAAATTGAACATGATGGTGGTGATGACGATGTGGCTGCCGCGCCAAGCTTGCAGGTAGCCGGGCACCGCGGCCCACAGCGCGCCAAAGGCGGCGGCGGCCAGCACCATCAAGGGCAGCACCACAGCGGAAGGCAAGCTGGGGCCCAGCCACAGGGCCACCAGCGCCAGGCCTAGGCCGGCAAAGGTGGCTTGGCCTTCGCCGCCGATGTTGAACAGCCCCGCATGGAAGGCCACCGCCACGGCCAGGCCAGTGAAGGTGAAGGTGGTGGCGTAGTACAGCGTGTAGCCCAGGCCGCGGGCGTCACTCAGGGCCCCTTTGACCAGCACGGCAAAGGCCTCGGCAGGGCTGTGGCCGATGGCCATCACCACCAGCGCGGCCACGGCCAGGGCCACGGCCAAGTTCCACAGCGGCAGCAGACCGATCTCGATCCAGCGCGGCAGGGTGTAGGAAGCGGCACTCATTCGGGTTGTGCGGCCATGAGCAAGCCCAGGCGCCTTTCATCGCAGTCGTCAATCGGCAGCTCGCCGGTGATGCGGCCGCTGTTCATCACCAACACGCGGTCGGCCAGGGCCAAGATTTCGTCCAGCTCGCTGCTGACCACCAACACCGCGCAACCGGCATCGCGCAACGCGCGCAGTTGGGCGTGGATGAACTCGATGGCGCCAATGTCCACGCCACGCGTGGGCTGGCCCACCAGCAGCACGGCCGGCGATTCGCCAATCTCGCGCGCGAGGATCAACTTTTGCTGGTTGCCGCCGCTGAACTTGCTGCTGCCCAGCAGCGGGTTGCGCGGGCGCACGTCGAAGCGTTCCATCATCTCGGCCGCCGCCGCGCGCAGGGCCGCACCGTTCAGGCTGAAACGGCCCGAAGCGTACTTGGGCAAGTGCTGGTAGCCCAGTGCGGCGCTTTCCCAAGCGGGAAACGCCATCACCAGACCGCAAGCATGGCGGTCTTCGGGCACGTGGGCCAAGCCGGCCGCGCGGGCTTGGGTGGGGTGCAGCCAGGCGTCGGCGCCGTAGGTCTCACCACCCAACTTCAATCGGCCCGCATCGGGCTGATGCAAACCACTCAGCACTTCCAGCAGTTCGGTTTGGCCGTTGCCCGACACACCGGCCACGCCCACGATCTCGCCGGCACGAAGGCGCAGGCTGACGCTGTTGAGCACCGGTACGCCGCGGGCATCGCGCAGGCTCAAGCCCTCGGCCTCCAGCAGCACCTCGCCCGGGGCTTCGGTGCCGGCGCCATCACGGCCCAGCTTGACCTTGCGGCCCACCATGGCCTCGGCCAGGGCGGCTTCGTCGGTATCGGCGATGGCGCAGCGGTGCACCACGCGGCCCGCGCGCATCACTGTGACCGCATCGCAAAGCGCCATCACCTCTTTGAGCTTGTGGGTGATCAAGATCACCGTGGTGCCGCGCGCACGCAGGCCGCGCAGCACCTCGAACAGCTGCTGCGTCTCCTGCGGGGTCAGCACCGCGGTGGGCTCGTCCAAAATCAAGAGCTTGGCGCCGCGGTACAGCGCCTTCAAGATCTCCAGCCGTTGCAACTCGCCCACGGGCAGCTCGCCCACCAGGGCATCCAGGCGCACCTGCAAGCCGGTATCGGCCATCAGCTGCTGCAAGCCGGCGCGCACCTGCGCTTGGGCCGTGGGCAGGTGCCAGCTGGGCTCGGCGCCCAGCAGCACGTTGTCGAGCGCGCTCAAGGTGTCCACCAGCATGAAATGCTGGTGAACCATGCCCACGCCCAGCGCAATCGCCTCGTGGCTGTTGCGGATGGCCACTTCGCGCCCATCCAAGCTGATGGTGCCAGCGTCAGCTTGGTAGTACCCGTACAGCACCGCCATGAGCGTGGACTTGCCGGCACCGTTCTCGCCAATCAAGGCATGCACCGTCCCGGCGTCCACCGTCAGGTCGACACCATCGTTGGCTTGAACAGCGCCGAAGCGCTTGGCGATGCCGCGCAGCGCGAGCGCGGTCACTTCTTACAAGCGCCCGGGTTGACCATGAAGTCGGCCACTTGGCGTTTGCCGGACACGATCTCGGCACGGAGGGCATCCAGACGCGTGCGTGCGGCGGCGGGCACCAGCTTGTCGTTGTGCTGGTCGATCGCCAGCATCACGCCGTCTTCCTTCAGGCCCAGGGCCTGTGGGCCGGGCTTGAAGCCCTTGAGCACGTTGTAAACGGCCACATCCACGCGCTTGACCATGCTGGTCAGCATGGTGCCGGGCTGCAAGTGGTTCTGGTTGCTGTCTACCCCAATGGCCAGCTTGCCAGCGTCCTTCGCGGCTTGGTAAACACCGGCGCCGGTGCCGCCAGCAGCGGCAAACACCACATCCACGCCTTTGGCGAACTGCGACTTGGCCAGCTCGCCACCGCGGCTGGGGTCATTCCAAGCGCTGGCGGTGGTGCCGGTCATGTTGGTGAACATCTCCACCTTGGGGTTCACGGCGCGCGCGCCTTGCTCGTAGCCGCACTGGAACTTGCGGATCAAGGGGATGTCCATGCCACCCACGAAGCCGAGCTTGCCGCTCTTGCTGGTCATGGCGGCCAGGGCGCCCACCAAAAAGCTGCCCTCGTGCTCTTTGAAGGTGATGGAAGCCACATTGGGCAGGTTCACCACGCCATCAATGATGGCGAACTGGGTGCGGGGGAACTGCTTGGCCACCTGCTCCAGGGCCGAAGCTTGGCTGAAGCCGATCGAAATCACCGGGTTGGCGCCGCGCTCTGCCATGCGGCGCAGGGCTTGCACGCGCTGGGTTTCGTTGGAGATCTCGAACTCCAGGTACGGCTTGCCGGTCTCGGCTTTCCACTTTTCGACGCCGCGGTAGGCGCTTTCATTGAACGATTTGTCGAACTTGCCACCCATGTCAAAGATGACGGCGGGCTGGCTCAAGGCCAGTGGCGAGGCCAAGGCGATCAGGGCGGCACAGGCAATTGACTTCATGGTGTTTGGGCGCTGGGCCGCAGTGGTGACGCTGAAAGGGGGCGCGATTTTAGGGATCGAAGGCAGCAAAACGCGCGCTGCATACCGAAAGCCACTGCAAGGGGAAAACCCCCGCCCTCGCAGCCCCAGCACCCCCAAAGCCTCACCGTAGCATCGTTCGACCCATGATGTCGCTGTTCACCCCTGCCCCGACCGTGACCGCAGACGGCGTCGGGCCACGCTGGCGCCCCACCCAACCACTGGCGTGGTTGCTGCTGAACTTGGCTTTGGCTTTGAGCTTGTTTGGGGCCGCCCGGCTGGGCCTGATGTTTTCACTCGGTCCAGGCGGCACCACCCCCGTCTGGCCCCCCAGCGGGCTGGCTTTAGCGGCCCTGCTGTGCTGGGGGCCGTGGGTGCTGCCAGGCCTGTTGCTGGGCAGCTTGGTCAGTGACAGCCTGAACCTGCACGGCATGGGCTTGGCGCTGGGTTTGGCACTGCCCTTGGCCTTTGTGATGAGCTTAGGGGGCGCCATGCAGTGGTTGTTGGTGCGCCGTTGGCTGGGCGATTGGGACGCCTTGCAAGCCCTGCCCGGCTTGCAGCTGCTGCGCCGCTTCACCGGTGCAGTGTTGCTGGGCTGCTTCCTGGCACCAACCGTCGGCAGCTTGGCTTTGGTGATCAGCGGCCAGGTGCAGTTGGACGATGTGCCCAGCGCTTGGATCACTTGGTGGCTGGGCGATGTGACCGCGATGCTGGCACTGACCCCGGCGCTCATGGCCCTGCTGTGGCGGCTTCGCAACCACAGCTTTGTGTTCCAGCAAGCCTTTCCGGCGCTCACCCTGGGTCTCGGATTGACGTTGGTCGGCACCTATTTGTTGGGTCATGCCGAGCGGAGCATTGAACTGCGTCGCGCCAACGCCGAGATGGATGCGGTGACGAGCGTGGTGCAAGCCCAGATCGAACTGGCTGAAGGCGACCTGCGCGAAATGGCGGCCCAGCACTTCGCGATCACATTGCCGGCCGACCAGTTCCAGCGCACCGCACGCGAGCAACGCCAGCGCCACAGCTGGCTCTCCACCATCGCCTACTTGCGGCGCGTGGCCCCTGAGGAACGACCTGACTACGAACGTCAGTACGGCAGTATCCAAGCCTGGGGGCCAGACAACACGTTCATCACAGCGCCGCAAGGCCGCGCACTGTGGGTGACGGAAAGACTGGACCCCGCTGCCGGCCAAGAGGCCCGCTTGGGTTTGGACGACAGCAGCGACCCCAGCCGCGGCCAAGCCATCCAACACGCTCTGGGCGCAGGACGCGTGGGCGCCAGCGACATGGTCGACAACCTGCAATTGGCCAGCGGCGATGCGCTGGCCGTGGCGCTGTACATGCCCGTTTTCGAGACCCCTTTGGCGCAAGGCGGCCGGGATGCGGGCGCCACGGGCTTGGTTTCCGCTGGCATCCACCTGCGTGCGCTTCTAGATGCTGCGATCGGCCACGACGTGATCTTCGACCACGAGCTGCTGCTCATGAACGAAGGCCCTACCCGCCGCGCCGTGTGGGTCAATGGGAGCCAGTTTGAAGAGCTGAACCCTGCCCAACTCGAAGCGCTCTTGGCACGCTGGCCCGAACGCGACACCTTGACCCGGAACGTGCGAATGGGCCAGCGGCAGTGGGAGCTGCGAAGCCTGCCAGCGGCCCTGGTAGCGCCGGGGCCTTCGGTGCTGCAGAGCGTGGCGATGCTGGTGGGTTTGTTGGTCAGCGGGCTGGTGGGCGCCGTTCTGGTGGCCCAGGCGCGGCGCAACGCGGCACTGCAGCGCTCGCATGCTGAATTGGAGCAAGAGGTGGACGCGCGCACCCAAGCACTGGCCCAAAGCCACGCGCGCATGGAGCGGCTGGCCAACCAGCGCCAGGCCCTGAATGAGCAATTGGCCGCGCAGGCGCAGGAGCTGAGCGACGCGCGCAACAACGCCGAAGACGCCAACCGGGCCAAGTCCATCTTTCTGGCCAACATGAGCCACGAGATCCGCACGCCACTGAACGCGGTGCTCGGCTATGCCCAGTTGCTGCGCGAGCAGCCTGACCTGCCAACAGGCGCCGCGGCGCAGGTGGATGCCATCCGAGACGGGGGCACACGGCTGCTGCGCTTGATCAATGACGTGCTGGACCTGTCCAAAATCGAAGCCGGCGCTTTGCAGCTTCACCCCGAAACCTTCGAGCTGAACGCCCTGTTGGAGGAGAGCAGTCGCCTGATGCACGAGCGGGCGCAGCGCGCCAACGTCAAGCTTGACAGCCAGTTGCTGCTGACTCGGCCGCTGTTCGTGAACATGGACCGCGGCAAGCTCGACCAGATCGCACTCAACCTCCTGGGCAACGCCATCAAGTTCACGCCGCCGGGTGGGCACGTGACTTTGCTCGCTACGGAGGAAGGCGGCCAGCTCCTGCTGCGGATCACCGACACCGGTCCCGGCATCAGCGCCAATGAGCTCGCCACCTTGTTCACCCCCTTTGTCCAGGGCCAGAGCGGCGAGCGACAAGGCGGGACAGGGCTTGGGCTGGTGTTGTCGCGCCGCTTGGCCCAGGCCATGGGCGGCACGCTGTGGCTGGAGAGCACGCTGGGCCACGGCACCACAGCCCAGCTGCGCCTGCCCCTGCACCGCGCCCACATCAACACCACGGACCACCCAGGCACCGACACAGCACTGGGGGCTGACTGGCGCCTGGTCGAGCCCGGCAGCTGCTGTGTGTTGGTGGTGGAAGACGATGAACCCAGTCGCGACGTGCTGTGCCAATTACTGCGCCGCGCCGGTTGCCGGGTGATCGAGGCCGCAGACGGCGCGCAGGGCTTGAGCGTCAGCCAGGGTCAAGCAGTCGACATCGTGCTAACCGATCTGCGCATGCCCGTGATGAACGGCCTGGACATGCGCGACGCGCTGGCCGCCGACCCCGTACGGCGCGCGTGGCCGGTGGTGGCTGTCACCGCTTCCAGCCTGGCCCATGAGCGCGACGACCACCTGCGGCGCGGCTTCGCCGACTTCGTGCCCAAGCCCTACGCGTTCGTTGACATCCTGCGCCTTCTGCGGGATCTGGCCGGCGCCCGCCTCCAGCCGCCGCCAGCGGCCGAAGCCGAACGCACCGCAGCGGGCCAAACGGCGCCCCCCACGCTGGCTGCGCCGCCCGTCGCAATTATCGATTGGCCCAGCGCCATGGCCGCCGCAGCCGATGGCGACGCCGCCGCCTTGCGAGCGGTTCTGAACACGGTCGCCGCACAGGCTTGGCCAACGGCCTTGCGGACCGACTTGCAGCACGCGCTCGGACGCTACGATTTCGACGCGGCAGCCCAGCTGCTGCAACAGGCGCAGTCCCTCGGCAACGTCCCTGAATAAGAAAAAGGCCCCGTATGACAACCGGCTCAACCAGCCTGCTCATCGTCGACGACACGCCCGAGAACATCGATCTGCTGATCTCGATCCTGAACCTGCCCGAGCTGCAGGTCCTGGCAGCCAATTCCGGGGAACGTGCACTGGCGGTGGCCGAGCGCAAGCAGCCTGACCTGATCTTGCTCGACGTGATGATGCCCGGCATCGACGGTTTCGAGACCTGCCGCCAGCTGCGTGCCAATCCCGCCACACGCGACATCCCCGTCATCTTCGTTACCGCCCGCACCGAAGACGTGGCCGCCGGCTTTGCCGCCGGCGGCACCGACTACGTCACCAAGCCCGTGCACGCCGACGAAGTGCGCGCCCGCGTGCACCACCACCTGGAACGGCGCCGCTTGACGCGCGACATGCAAGCCCTGAATCAACAGCTGGAAGACCGCGTGCGCGCCCGCACCCAGGAGTTGGTCCAGGTCAACCGTCAGCTGCGCGAAGAGATCAACGAGCGGCGCTACATGCAAGACCGCTTGAGCTACTTGGCCACGCACGATTTCGTGACCCGGCTCTACAACCGCGACGCCCTCGAGTCGCAAACCCTGGCCGTGCTGGCGGAGGCCAACCGCAGCGATGACAGCGCCTGCCTGGCCGTCGTCGAGCTGGCGCGCTTTCGCATCGTCAACGAAACCTGCGGCTACATCGCGGGCGACGAGCTGCTTCGGCAAGTGGCCGACATGCTCTCCGCCCTCAGCGCCCCCGACGATCTGATCTGCCGCCTTGGCGGCGACCGCTTTGCGCTGCTGTGCCGGCGCCCCAGCGCGCAGGTGATGGACCAAGCCGGCCGCATCAAGCGCAGCTTCGAGCAGTTCGAGTTTTTGTGGGACGGCCGTGCCTACGGCATCGACGCGCGCATCGCTGTGGTGCCGATCGAGCGCGACTTCGTCTCCTTCGATCAGCTGATGACCAAAGCCGATGAAGCCAGCTACCTGACGCGACGCGAAGGCGGGCACAGCGTGCGCCTGCACCGCAGCGCGGCGCACGACGCCGATTCGCGCGAGTCGGTGAACTGGGCCTACCGGCTGATGGACGCGCTGAAAAGCCACCACTTCCGCGTTTACTTCCAGCGCCTGGTGCCCCTGGGCCCCAAGCCCGTCAGCGGAGCCGGGCTTCGCTTTGAAGCCTTGGTGCGCCTGTGGGACACCGAAACCCGAAAGCTGGTCGCCCCGGCCGCGTTCATCGGCCCGGCCGAGCGCTACCAACTGATCGACCAACTCGACCGCTGGATGCTGCGCGAGGTGCTGTCGCGCCTGAGCGTGTGGCCCGAGGTGATGGGGCAGTTGCAAGCAGTATCGATCAACCTCAGCGCCTTCTCGCTGCGCAACGGCGCCCTGGCCGAGCATGTGCTGGGCTTACTGCACAGCTTCAACTTCCCGCCCGAGCGCCTGTGCCTGGAGATCACGGAATCTGAGGCCATCGTCAACTTGAGCGCCGCCAAGACCTTCATGGAGCGTCTCAAGCAAGCCGGGGTGCGTTTCGCCCTCGATGACTTCGGCACGGGCTTCGCCTCCTTCGGCTACCTCAAGCAACTGCCGTTTGACACCGTCAAGATCGACGGCGCCTTCGTGCGCGACATGGACAGCGATGCCGCCAACGCCGCGATGGTGTCGTCGATGGTCAGCATGGCCCAAGCCCTGAACCTGCCGGTGGTGGCCGAGTTCGTGGAGACCGAGTCGGTCGCCACCGCATTGCGGGCGCTGGGCGTGCAGTACGGGCAGGGTTACCTGTTCCACAAGCCACAGGAAATGACCGAGGCGGGCTTGATGGGCGCCGCGGCGGCATAGACACCCGCAAGCAGGGGGGAGCGTCCGTAAAGCGACGTAACTGGCCCCCTGGGGTCCCACAATGTGCCGCCACACTGCGCTTGACCAAGGTAGAGGCGCTGCACCGATACCACGAAGGGCCGTACCACCCAGTGCGCACCCGCTAACCGAAATGCCGCACACCGCCTGCGTGCTTGTCTGCTATTACCCCGCTTACCACGCCTTGGCCGTGCGGGAACTGGTTCGGCTGCTCAAGCCCATCAACCCCGACTTGCGGTTGCTTGTGGTGCACAACGGCAGCCTCACCTTACCGGCCGAAGCCGACACCGTGGTCGTCCCCGGCGACAACGCGAAGCG